>DASVCP010000305.1:0-13414 GCA_036381555.1 Gammaproteobacteria bacterium | reverse complement strand
GGTATCCAAATATACACGTGGTTTCAGTGAACGTTTCCGGGAGCGGCAATACGCTTGAAGCGCTTGTGCGCATGACTGTCAGGGGGATAAGCGCGGATATCAAGGTTCCCATTCAAGTCCAACGGAAGAACCGAACTATCATCATCAAAGGGGAAAGCGTGATTTCACAAACCGAATTGGGCATAAAGCCTTTCAGCATCTTAATGGGTGCAATCGCCGTGCAGGACGAAATGACCGTTCAATTCGAGTTGGTCGCCATGGCGGACGATAAGCAATGACCGGCAACCAAAATCAATTTCTTGAATACGTATTGGAATTATTGGCACCGCTTGGACAGCCGGTCGGCCGGCGCATGTTCGGTGGTTACGGAATATTCAATGACGGCCTGATGTTTGCGATTATCGCGGATCGCCAACTTTACTTTAAGACGGATGCACGCAATGTGATGGAATATATTGACCGGGGACTTCCACCGTTTACTTATCGTCGCAGCGGCAAAAACGTAAGTCTCAGCTATTACCGGACTCCGGATGAAATTCTGGATGACAGCGAGGCATTGTTGTCCTGGGCTCAACGGGCGTTACAGGCGGCAACCGCAAAGCGGTAACAATCATTGCGGGAGCAGTTCCCAGTTGATGGGCGTTATACCATGCTGCTGCAAATACGCATTAGCCTGGGAGAAGTGACGACAACCCAGGAATCCGCGATGGGCGGACAACGGCGAAGGATGCGGTGCTTCCAACACCAAATGACGCGAACGATCGACAATAGACCCCTTCTTCTGGGCGTACGAACCCCATAGCATGAATACAATATTGTCTCTTCCCTCGTTCAACATCGAAATCGCTTTGTCGGTAAAGCGTTCCCAGCCTTTTCCCTGATGCGAACCCGGTTTGTCCTTCTCTACCGTTAACATACTGTTTAATAGAAATACACCTCGTCGCGCCCACCAATCCAAATTACCGTGCGGCGGTTTGGGTATTCCCAAATCGCTCTCCAGTTCCCGGAAAATATTTTGCAGAGAAGGCGGCGGAGCGACGCCGTGAAGCACCGAAAAGCAAAGTCCGTGAGCCTGGTTGGGACCATGGTAGGGATCCTGCCCCAAAATCACAACTTTGATATCACTAAACTGAGTAGCAAAGGCATTGAAAGTATCTTTGGCGGGAGGATAGATAATCGCTCCCGCCTCATCCCGGCGTTTCAGAAACTCCCGCAACGAGACCATGTAATCCCGCTCAACTTCCTGTCCCAATCCGGCTTCCCACCATTGGGTTGCAGCCAATCCTTTTAGATTAAGTATATCCGGCATCTGTATTCGCCCAAAGGTGTGAATTTTTCAGCCGGAAAATATACACTTGTTCCGCATTTCTTAAAAATTTAATTTGCCTTTGCCTTTTTTTGAATGATACGATCTTTTCAAGAACAAAGTCCGCGGCCAAACTATTGAACAAATCCTTCGGGTTGTATAGGATGCAGGCCGTTTTTTGTGCGACTTGGGGGGGTACCCCTTGACTAATATGCGAGATTTAGCGAGGAGTTCTGCATGGCAATGGCTTTAAAGAAAACAAACCGCGTTACCGCCTGCTTTGTGACAATCATGATAGCCTTAGGCGTTATCAGCGGGGTTTCTTATGCTGAGGAAGAACAAGAAGACAGCTATTATCTTTCTCAAATGCGTGACTTGGCAAACGGCAAAAAAGGTGCGCCCCAGGTAGAAGTTCCGGCTTCCAAAGCAGAACTGATGGCGGAGACGGACCTGGAAGAAATGGCTAAAGCGGCCGTGGAAGTGGAAAAAATTGATGATATTACCCCGGCGCTGGATAAGCCCGCGCTTCCGGCGCTCAAACCCGATCTTTAAAGACCACGCTTCAACTTTCCATAAAACCCGCTGCTTAAGCGGGTTTTTTTTGCCCGTCGCCCGGTCATTTGTTTCGCGTTAGCGCCCGAATCACAAATCTTGCGGGATGCAATGCCTGCCTCATGGTTTCGCCAACCGGTTGCGGCTCTCCGCATATATATGCGGCAATCATCTCCGCGCACAACGGCGTGGTGGTAACTCCTCGCGACCCATGCGCTGTATTGACATACAACCCCCTCAGATAGCTGCCGGCCTCATACGGCCGCTTCAGCTGTCCTTTGCTTAGCGGCGCATATTGCCTGTTAAAGGCCTCCACCTCCGGTACCGGACCGACGACCGGCAAATAATCGGGAGTATGACAACGGAAAGCGGCCCGTCCCACGGGGTGTTTAAACATACCGGGCTGCGGGACTTGCAGCGCTTCATATAAACAGGGCACCCTGTCTTGCAACAGATTGAGGTTCTCATGATCGTCATCCACACGTGCGGCGGCTTCACTGTCTCTGTGACTGAAAGTCGCCCCGACACCATGCCATCCGGCTACTGCAGGCGTGATATAACCGTCGTAACATAACACCGGACCCAAGCGCGATGAGCGTGTAGTCGCGGGCACCGGTGTCACCTGACCGCGTATACGGCTTAAAGGCAAAAAGGCTGTGGGCTCAAACCGTACGGTATCGGCGGCTGTCGCCAACACCACGACATCCGAATGCGTAACCATTTTTCCGTCAGCGGTCAGTATCCGCCACGCTCCGGAATCTGGCTCGAGCCTCAGCACTTCAGTATTGTTCAAAAGCTGAACAGAGGAATGCCTCGCCAGCAAATATTCACAAACGCGGCGCGGCGATAACCAGCCCGCACCATTGAAGAACAGCCCTCCCACCGGCAGCGAAACGCCTGCCCGGTTGCCGGCTTCCGCCGCCTCCTGATAACAGACCACCTCGGGTGGCCATACACCGCTGTCGATCACCTGCTGCTGGCGCCGCCGCTCCTTGTCATCGAAGGCCAGCTGCAGTACGCCGCAGGGTTGCCAGTGCTCGTCCCGGGGCAATAAATCCGGCAACTGCCGGATAGCATGCAGGTAGCTGTGGGCATAAAAAGCATAATCCCGCCCGGTAAAGGCGCTGAGCTTGCTGAAGATCACCCCGATTTCGTTGCCAGAGGCTTCCTGAGCCGCCCGGGCGTGACGTTCTATCACCGTCACCTGCCAGCCCCGCCGCGCCAGTGCCTCTGCAGTAAACGCGCCTGACAGGCCGGCTCCCACAACAGCGACTGTCTTCCCCCTTGCCGTGTCCGGAGTCCCCATATACCAAGGTTTCTGGCTGCCGGGGTAAGGTCCCATGGGAACATTGTCGTGGAAAACGGCTGATAACATGTCCCGTTTCGGCCCATAGCCGGGTGTTTTGACGACTTTGAAACCGGCAGCTTGAAGCCCGCGCCGAACATCGCCGGCTGCGGTAAAAGTACTTGCCGTACCGCCCGGTGCGGTATTCCTCGCCAGCCCCGCCAGCACTGCCCCTGACCACATGGCGGGATTACGGCCGGGAGCAAATCCGTCCAGAAACCAGGCCTCCGCCCGAATGTGTATATCGTCCAACCAGTGTTCGATGTCGGCAAAAGCCAGTGTCAACAGCACCCGCCCCCCGAACAGGCTCAGGCGATGGAATCCCGGCGTCAGAGGCGGGTAAGCATCGACCAATGCCGCCATCAGCTCGTCCGACGGCATTCCACCGCCCCCGGCAGGAACCATTTGGTGGAATAGACGTTGGAGGCAGCGGATATCGGTGACAGACCAGGGGTGCTTCTCCACCGCGTAATAATGCAGTGTACATTGGGGACCCGTTGATGCCAGCCAATGCCGGCAAGCCGACATAAAATTGAGACCGCCGCCAAATCCCGTTTCCGCCAGCACGAACGTTCCCCCGGCCAGGCTGCGCCAGCGCTCCGGCAGCCGATTTCCCTGCAGAAAAACGTACTCCGCCTCACGCCAACCGTTGTGCCGGGAAAAAAACACGTCACCGAACTGCTCCGAATACGGCTGCCCGTCCCGCCAGGTTATCTGTGCCGGCCGGATCGGAACCAGAAGATGGTGCTGATTGGAATTCGCCATAGCCGGGCAACAGTATACCAACGGCGCCACCAACGGGCCCATTAGTCAGCTATTACTTCCCAAGCGTCGCAGTTGTACGCCTGCCCCAACATTGCGGGCACCATGACCAACCAGTAAGATTAAACGTTTCAACCAATGACGCTCGTCCCCGATCAAACGGCTCCCCATGACAAACACGAACATCGTACTAACCGGCTTTATGGGCATTGGTAAAAGCACGGTGGGCAGAATTCTGGCAAAACAACTGGGGTACCGGTTTATCGACACCGACCGCCTGATAGAATCCCGCGTGGGTAAAAGCGTGGCGAACATTTTCAAGACCCTGGGCGAACCGGCATTCCGGCAAATGGAGACCGACCTGGCGCGCGAGTTAAGCGAACAACGGGACTTGGTGATTGCAACCGGAGGCGGCATGCTGGTCAACCCGCTCAATCAGCAACTCCTGGAACAAAACGGCCGGATATTCTGCCTGACAGCGGGTGTGGATGAAATAATCAACCGTCTTTCCAACCCCCGCGCACAGGCACGCCGGCCGTTGCTCCAAGGCCGCGACCTCAGACAACATGTGCAACAACTGATGCAGGAACGCATGCCTGTCTATGCCCGCTTCCTCCAAATCGACACGAGTGGCATCGACGCGAAAGAAGTTGCCGACGCGATACTCAAAATTGTCGCCTCTGTGGAAACGGCTGCAGAACCGGACGACGCAAAGTCGTTCCGTTCGTAGTTTTGCTGTCTGACTTGGAAGTATTAAAGGATTTACCGTCGCCCATATCGGATTAATTTGGTATGGATTTAATTTTGGCTGAAGCTATGATTAATACATGCGACGCTTTATTCGACATCCCGTAGACATACCTATCAATTACAGGCTGCTGGAAAAACGGCGGGAAAAGGAAAAATTAAAAAATGTCAGCCGCGGCGGTTTGTGCTTCAAGACTGACGAAGCTTTACCGGTAGGCATGGTCATTCATATTGAAATTCCCGCCTGCCAGCCGAAGTTCGAGTCGGACGGTATCGTGGTGTGGTGCAGCAGGTCGGACGACGTTTATGATATCGGCGTGCAATTTGACGACGATACTTCCGAATTTAATCTGAGAATGGTTGAACAGGTCTGCTATATCGAGCACTATAAAAATTATGTCTGGGAAAAGGAAGGGCGACAATTAACGGGCGAAGAGGCGGCCAGTGAGTGGATACAAAAATACGCGGCTATTTTCCCTTGAGCCGTTCCAAAACAACCGCTCAGCGTATCGGGAAGCTGTCTGTCAGACTGGGAATAACGGCCAGAATCTCTGTCGCTCTATCCCGAACATAACGCGAAGGGCGGGCAGCGGACATTCGCTTCGGATTGGGTAATACCGCGGCCAACAACGCGGCTTCACGCGGGGTTATTTGACTCGCAGGTTTATGAAAATAACGTCGGCTCGCTGCCTGAGCGCCGTAAACGCCCGGACCGAACTCGGCAATATTCAGATACACTTCGAGAATCCGTTCTTTGCTCCACAGTATCTCGATCCATAACGTCAGATAGGCCTCAATCCCCTTGCGCACATAACTGCGTCCGTTCCACAAATAGAGATTTTTCGCCACCTGCTGGGAAATCGTGCTGGCACCGCGGCGACGGCTGCGCTTTTCATCGAGGGCATCGGCGATTGATTCGAAATCAAACCCGAAATGAGTCGGAAATTTCTGATCCTCGGCGGCAATCACCGCCATCTGCAGATGCGGAGAAATCCGTGACAGCGGTTGCCACTGATGGTAAATGACCCGGTCATCCATAAGGCGCGCCTGTAGCATGAATGACGACGCGGGTGGTTCAATCCATCGCAAGGGCAATACCAACGCGATGCCGGATGCCAGCAATATCAGTATTGGAACGATGATCAATCGCTTGATCCGCCGCATAATCCCCCTGCAACCAGTCAGTCCACGGACGGACAGGATATTACATTACGGCCGCTTCGTTAAACGTTCAGGTATATTGCCTGTTAACTTTCACAGGGCTTGCCATTCGCCAGTCGACAATCCTCCACCAGCGGCAGTTTCCAATTCTTGATCGGTGACGACCCACTGCGGGTATTCAGGTGACCGGTGAGATAGTACAACCGTTGAATTTCACCTTTTTCAGCCGGCCCCTTGCCGGCGTCGTCAAATCGCTCTTGCAGATAAAACGGCGGAATCGACTGGCTCAGCAGCCGCACTTTCACACGGCCGATGTTGCCTGCCTGTGCGGGTGACAGGCGGATCAGGTAGCGGATGCGATCGGCGCCGGTCAGTTTGGAGTCGAAGTAATAGGGGTCACTGGCGGCTTTACCCTCAAGCTCCGCCAGCATCTGAATGTATGGCGAAGGATTTTTGGCAAATATTTCCGGATCGTATCCCTTACCGCGCAGGCGATTGTCCTTGACCGGCCTGACACGCCGAAGAAAACTGGTGGTAAAGCGCCCCGCGGAATCCTTGATTAATTCCTGGTAAATCTGTACCTGGCTGCCGTTGGTGATAGTTTCATAGTGCGGCTGATAAGCATCGGTATTATCCACTCCCTGTTCGCTGGACAGCACCTTGTCGCCGGTGCCGTCGAGAATCATACCCAGCTCGTTCGTGCGCCCGGACGCCCATATTAACGCGCCGCTTTTATCCTCCACCGTAAACTCGATGAACACCCGGCGAAAACCGACCCCGGAGGGCAGGAAGTGGCCCGTTTTGTTGGTTACCAGCACATCGGCCAGCAGTTGCCCATCGGAAGTAATTTCCAATTCCTGTATCTCGATATCGGCCGTCTGCTGCCCGGCCATCTCCACCATCGACTGATTGGCGGTTACCAGAGACGGTTGTGTACCCGTAGAAATGGAACCCATGTAATCGATCTGGCGCACACCGAGAATAAGCGGAAACTGCTGAAACATTTCATTCAGAAAAATATTCAGCCCATGGAGGGAATGGCGCGTGTACTTTTCACGCGGTGCCAGCTCGATCTGATCATTGGGCAAGCGGTGAGTGGTCGGCGGGAAATCATCGCTTTCAATGTTGGCAATCCGGGTGCCTGACAAATCCTGGTCCTTGTACATCGTCGGCATATGACAATCCTGACAGGACGCAAATTCGTCACCTGGTTGTGCAAATACGCTGTTAACCCACTCCAGGTGGGTGGTTTGCTCGTAACTGGCAAACAAATCCCGGCCATTGACCGTGGCAACCTTGTGCCGGGTACCGTCATTGTTGAATACCGGCAAAAGAATGTTATGGCAGCTGCCGCACATATCCGAATTGGTTATCTGCTTGCCGAACTTCGGGGTTATGCCCAGGGCGTGTTCCATCGGCTTGGTAACGATCGTATCGTCCCCGAACGGCCCGTAAACCTCGTTAGCTGGGCCGGTGACAAAATTACCGGTAAAGGTTTTCTCTTCACCCAGGCCCGTGTCGCTTACATGGTGACAGACAGTGCAGGAAATACCGTCACGGGCAAGGTTACCGTAAACGCTGCCATGCGCTTTTGTATCCTGCCATCGAGTCACCATGTCGAGGCGGAACGGCTGGCCGAAGGGCACCTGTTCGGGGGGCGCCACCGCGAACAGCGCCTTGCATTCGTTGTCGGGATTTTTCTGCGTGTCGGCGGAATACTGCCGCTGCCCCATCACACCATGGCAATGCAGGCAGGTATTCTCAATGCAGGCTTCGAGTTGCGGCAGATTATTGGTCTCGCTTTGCAACTGTGAAAAAAAGATCGGATCACGGCCGGCCAGCCCCATGGGCGAAGCGCGCCATTCACCGTAAGGCGATACATTGATCTGTTTGCCGGTTTCCCGATCGGTGATCAGCATATTGGGCACGGAATCATTGGATACCGTCGCATCGTGACAACCGATGCACTGATCCGAGGTCAGAAACTGGCCGGGACCATCGGGTCCCGCGAAATGATGGTCATAGGTCTCGGCCGGCAACCGCAGGTCAATCACCTGTGTGAATGTCTCCACACCCAGGTCGCCGTAAACCTGTTTAAATCCCGGGGCAATTTTATCGAGCGGCCGGCTGAAGCCATAATCGGCCGGGGATTCTGCGGTTGGCGCCGACGCATCGGCATGCGCGGCCCCGCTCAATGCCTTGACAGAAGAATCGGCGTTTCCTGAATCAGCCGTCGGCGGCTGCGGGAAACGTTTGTATAAAATGCCGGGGGTCAAAATATTGTCCAGCGACGCAAAGGTGGAATACTTTTCCGCCGACGCGTGACAGTTTAAACAGTAGGCGCCGTAGAGACTGTAAGGGCTGACGACATTGGCCGGTTTTTGATTGCTGAATAAATCACCGGTCGGATACCAGGCTGGATTGCGTTCCACCGGCGGCTTGCCGAAAAAATCCTCGCGGGTCACCGCGGATCTGTCCAGGATCGGCGGATTGCCGTCATGCTCCGATTTCGCGGGATCCCTGGGTCTGGCCGGATTCGCCCAGTACCAGCCGTCGAATGTTTTGCTCCCGGTGCGCACCATCACCGTCCATGAAGTGGGCTCGGGCGACTTTGTAATGACCATGCAGGCCCTGTCCCCGTGGATTCCCAGGCTGGCGTCAATGTTATGCATTTCCTTGACCAGCATGGCATTGTCCTTGATCTCGCCTTTGCGTCCGCCGCAAAGCCATTCCATGATCTCAGGGGAATAATAAATCCGCACGGCCGGATGCACGCCGTAACTTTTACCGCCGGGAATCTCGCCCACATAAGGTCCGGTCAGGCGCCAGGTCAGATCGTGCACCCAGTCCCTGTAACCCTTGTCGACGAGAAAATCCTGCAAGCGCTCGTCGTAGGCGTTTTTTTGCGCCAGATCGGAGATCGTTCCCGGGACACCAAGATCGACCGGCTTGCCCCATTCGGACTTATATTCCCCGGACCCGTACTCATCTTCGCACAGTTCCTTGATCCGGTCTTCCGATGGCGGCCCAGGATCATAGCATACCCAATCGTCCGGATTCGGCGGCAGGCCCGGAGTCTGACCCGAATCGGCGCCCCGCGCCGCACTGGCGGCAACGATTGCAAAAACCGGTACTGCAAGACAAATGCGAAAGCTCGGAATTCTCATGGGCCGGCAACTCCTTCTACCTGTCATAAGGTGCATGCGCTGCGGATGAAGATTTCCGCGCATGGGTTTTTTATGGGTGTATTCGCTTTATTTATTTTTGGCTCAAGTCTAACAGCATGGGGAATGGTTGTCATGAACCTTCGCCTGTTTCGTACTTTACATGCCCGTCAACCCAAGATCCGACCTCCATTCGCCGCCCGCAATTGCAGGCAACGCTGCATAAAAACAGCGCGTCAAATTCGCAGGATTGGAATCATGAGTAAAGCCCGGCGTATTCCGGAAAAATCCGACCCCAAGAAGCCCAGTCGGCATTCCCGGGGTCTTACTTAGGAAACGATTTTAATAATGCTCTGAATAAGTCTATCCCGGACGGTTGCCCAGAACAGAACCTGCGCATTCCCGCCATCCCTGGCAGTCAAAGACGAAAGATTCGGCTTTCGCTTTTCTTTTTTTCTTTTATTCCTTCAGGTCCATAAATTCGACATCACTCAGGTAGCCGTCGTTGTCTTCATCGACATATTCGAAATAAGCGCCCACGGCTTCATAATTTTCGGCTTCCTCTTCACTGATCTGGCCGTCCCCATCCGCATCCACTTCGGCAAACGAAGGCTCTATACCTTCACCTTCCTCAACAATGGGGTCGTTCGCGGCGGCGGGGTCATAAAGTGTATCCCCCGCAGGGGGTTCTTCAATTCCGTATCGCTCATCATCGTTAGTACCGGCACAACCGCCAGCCAATACAATACTCAGTAAAATCGCAAATCTCCTATCCATTTATCATTCCTCCTTGGTACTGTTAAATCAAAATCCGGTTACGGCTCCAGCGATGTATCCTCACTCACATGAATGCGGGTGCGAGGCTTCCCTGCTTTCGCGCCACCGCACCCGCCGGAACGGTCACTTGAAAAAAGACTTCCTGTCTTCACTCTGTCACACGTGCCGCTATTGCTATTCCTGCAGGGTTTGCTCACCCAAAAGCGTGTTGTATTCACTGCGATTTATGTAGCCGTCGGCATTCGCATCGGCTTGATCGAAGCTGTCAGCCAGGTGCTGACTGTCTTGCGCTTCTTGTTCACTGATCAGACCATCGGCATCAGTATCCGACTGGCTGAAAGCCTGCTCTTGCTGTGGGGGGGGACCGCCCACACCCTGATCCATCGCATCATCCGTGCTCCCGGTTACACCTTGATCCGTGGCGCCTTGGTCCGCCGTGCCGCCGGGTACACCCTGATCTTCCGTACCACCTGTTACACCCTGGTCAATTCCGGGGTCAACTCCGGAATCCATTCCAGGGCTGGTCGGATCATTGGTCACTCCTCCGCCGACAGGGTCGGTCTGGGCCAGAGTCACGCCAGAGGCAAGCATTACGCTAAGTAAAACCGCAAGTTTGCTATTCATACCGCACCTCCTAAGTTGGTTGAACTTTGGACGACAATGGTTCTGTCCAAAAAAATGCGGGTGCGAGCGTCCTTGCCCTTTTGTCACTGTTGTGACTACACCCGCCGGGACTCGGTAAGGCTTCCTTGCCCCGGAGGAGAAGACCATTCCTGGTTCCTACCGTCTTCTCCTCCGCCTCCTGATGAGGCAGCTACCTGTTATCGCCTCTGCCTCTCAGGTTACTCCTGCAATGTCTGCTGACCCAGCAGGCTATCGTACTCGCTACGGTTCACGTAACCGTCAGCGTTTGCATCGGCCTGGTCGAAATTGTCGGCCAACTGCTGGCTGCCCTGAGCTTCCTCTTCACTGATCAGGCCATTGGCATCGGCATCAACTTCGCTGAAAGCCGGCTGCTGTTGTTGCTGCTGCTGGCTCTGATCCATTGCGCCTGCTTGGTCACCTTCCGCCAGGACTGTGCCGGATGCCAATACCAAACCCAGTAAAATTGCTAGTTTGCTGTTCATAGTCGTTCCTCCTGATAATCGCGTAGCTTTAGTTGGAATTTTCAAAACCAACTTTTGGTTACCCATGCTTGTTGCGAAAGTTATGCCAATCGGGAGATAGCCCTTGAAAACAATCGCTTGCGCCAACCACAGCCCCGTTTGCGGCTCCGGATTCGTACGTTAAAGTGTCTGCAGACGGCGACGGCTTAACCACCAATCGAGAAAAACCGCTGTTTAACGAGACTTGTCGCGTCGCAAATCGACGACAATTTGAGAAACCTCCGATTCGATCAGCGTAAACAGGCAATGTGAGGGCGCGGACAACACGGGGCCGGGGACACTCATGAAATGCAAATCGTCCCTCACTGTCCTGAAAGGAGAGGTTCAACAGCATCGAAATTAGAAGAAGAAAAATTAAGGAGAGGAAACCGGGTCTCCTCTCCACGAACCCTCATTCTTGCAGGGTTTGCGAACCCAATGTATTCTCGAATTCGCTACGGCTTACATAGCCGCTCCTGTTCTCATCAGCCTGGTCAAAGTTATCCGCCAATGCCCCATGCGCCAATGCTTCGTCTTCACTGATCAATCCGTTCGAATCGGTGTCCACGTCCGCAAACGACTGCTGTTCAGCCTCGACGTTGACTCCGACACCCGCCTGATCTTCAGGGGTACAACCGGTCGCCAATACCAACCCAAGTAAAATTACGAATTCCTTTTTCATAACAGTTTCCTCCTTAACAATGCCTTTCATCATGCCTTGCGATAGTTGTGCCAGCCTCGTATAGACATATCCGATTGAGAAAGCCGTGCCCGAACAATACTTAAGGAAGTTCCATTACGGGGAGGATTTGTACCGTTCGGGCTCCAGTTGGTACTTGTTAAGCAGCTTATAGAAATCCGTGCGATTGCGTTGAGCAAGCCGGGCAGCCTGGGTGACGTTCCCTTCGGTGAGTTGCAGCAGTTGGGAAAGATAGTTACGGGTAAACTCGTCACGAGCTTCGTTGAAGGAGGGAATTGTGCTGTGCGTTCCCAGGGCTTTTTCCACCAATGCGGCGCTGATAACCGGCCCCGGCGACAATGCGACATTCTGCTCAACGACATTCAGAAGTTGGCGGACATTGCCGGGCCAATCCGCCTGAACCAGCAGTTCCAAAGCTTCGGGCGCGTAGACTTTACGGGGTATTTGTTGACGGGCCGCAAGCTTGCTTAACATATCCTGCACCAGCAGAGGAATATCCTCGCGACGCTGGCTGAGCGGAGGGACATGCAATGTGACCACGTTTAGACGGTAGTACAAGTCTTCCCGAAAATCACCGGTGGAAATCGCCTCTTCCAGATCTCTGTGCGTCGCCGATATTACCCGGACATCGATTTTACGGTCTTCCAACCCTCCCAGCAGGCGCACTTTGCGTTCTTGCAACACGCGTAATAACTTGACCTGTAAGTGCAGGGGCATATCGCCGATTTCATCCAGGAACAGCGTCCCCCTGTCGGCGGCCAGCAACAGACCCAGATGCCTCCGCGTTGCGCCGGTGAAAGCGCCCCGTTCATAACCGAACAACTCGGCTTCCAGCAAATTCTCCGGCAAAGCCCCGCAATTCAATGCAACAAATGACTCCGATGCACGTCGGCTGGCACGATGCAAGGCGCGGGCAATCAGTTCCTTGCCGGTGCCGCTGGCGCCGCAAATCAACACGCTGCTGTCCGCCTCGGCTACCAGTTTCACTTCACCAAGCAAATCGAGCATTTTTGCGCTACGCGTAATGATTTCCGCCTGCCAGTTTTCCTTAGACGCAACCTCCACACCGGCCGTCTGCATGGCTCGCCCCACCTGGGCCAACAACTCGTCTTTATCGATTGGTTTGGTCAAAAAACCGAAAGCACCGTTTTGTGTCGCCCTTACCGCGTCGGGTATCGTGCCGTGAGCAGTGAGAATAATCACGGGTAATCCGGGTTGTTTGCGATGCAACTCGTTAAGCAAAGTCATCCCGTCCATTTCATCCATACGAAGATCGCTGACAACAACCAGCGGCCTGACGGTATTCAAACAAGCCAACGCCGCCATGCCGCTGTCGGCCGTCTCCACTTCATATCCGGCGGCGGTCAGCCGGATACTGAGCAGTTTCAACAGCCCGGGATCATCATCGACGAGCAGAATTTTTTTATGGTTCATCACGCTACGGGATACGATCAGTGTTGGATTTCTTAATTTGCGGCGAACCGTTATTGATATCAGGCTTTTCAATTTCCGTATCCGGAAGCTCAACCTCACGCTCTATTTCCGTTAGCGCTTCAAGCTTTTCACGGGCATCCGTCAACTCCGCTTTTAACTGGCGATTATTCTGTTCCAATCTGCGTCTTTCTGACACTGACCCGGCGTAAGTTCGGGCGAAATGGAGAACGCCTGTTGAAAGCATAGTGGAATTATCTAAAACCGTATCCAGCAATGCTTTGGCGCTTTCCAGATTGTAACCATGATGACCCGGCGTGGCTT
>DASVCP010000304.1:0-10986 GCA_036381555.1 Gammaproteobacteria bacterium | reverse complement strand
CTCAAAGGCATCATATATCCCGTCCCAGTTTTCTTGATCCATATTTTTCTCGTATTCTTTAATTATATCTTGGGTGCGCATTGGCTTGCGTTTAGTTTTAAATAGCCTGTCTGGCAGCGGCATATTAGAGCCCAAGAGCATTTCAACTGTTTCATAACGAGATACAAAGCTCTCGTCGGATGAAAGTGAGAACTCCGGCGAATCATCCGGCCACCATACTTCAATTTCATCATGAGGGCTATCCATTCTGTCTACTCGGCCAGCTCTTTGTTCTGCTATTCGTACTACTGTTGGCATGTCTAAATGTACTAATACAGAAGATTGTTGCAGGTTAACTCCCTCGGAAAGACTGTCGGAGCACAAACCAATAAGCTTGGCTTTAGTAGAACCTTTCCTGAAGCTCTCCAATAGAGCGTTGCGTTGAGATCCTTGGTCTCCGGTAGCCACGATTACTTCTTCTAGAGGATTATTTTTTATGATTAACTGTTTTATGAGTGCTAATGAAATTGGTTTGCTATCAAAAGCTAATACTAGAGAATGCTTTTTTCGAAGCTTTAGTAAAAATTTAACTTTTTCCGTCTCTCTTGTGCTGCTCATATCCATTAAGCACTCATGGATTTTTCTGTATATTTTTATATCATTTTCACACGCAGCTCTATGAGAATCTGGGTTTGAGAGCCAATCGGGTAGCGGGGTGGATAAGCGATTTTTTGGAACTTTACCAGCCATCTTTTCAAGTTTTTCAAGCACATTGCCTGTTTCTTTTTGTTTTTTGAAGCTTTGTAAAGAGAAGTTAGTTATTGCGCCGCGAGTGCCTACTATATGTTCTGATAAGGCTGCCCTGGATGAGCGTAAGCAGGACATAACTATATATCGTGATATCTTATTGGCCGAGGTCAGTCTTCTGTTCAAATAGGTGGCTTCATCCATTCCCTGAAATCGTAGAACGTCGGGTAGTTCAATAGGTTTTACAAAATGAGAAACGCCGTATAGTTGGTCGCAAAGATCCTCTATTTTTACAGCTAGGCCGCGATCAGATTCAGGTTCGTTAAGGGGGTATGTGTAAGTGCTGTGCTTCGGGAATCTACATTTCTTGCCGCTCTTGTCAATATATTTTTCTGGTTCTTTGTCGATGAGGGTGTTGAGCATTGTTTTGGTACGACGAACTGTAAATTTTTGTATTTCGGATCGTAGTAGTAAGGTTTCTTTGTCCGTTAAGATTTTGTTAGAAATATTTCGGCTGAGCATTTTCTCAAATGCGCCTAAAATAGAGGGTTCCAAGTTATCGGCCCCCAGCATATCTGCGATTCTCAGTAGATCTGTTATGCTCCGATTCAAAGGCGTGGCGGTAAATAGTACGACATGATCTGCCATGTTGCGTAAAAGGTGTTGGGTCCTGTTTGAGGTTATATTAAGAAAATTGTGAGCCTCATCTACACATAAAATCTGCGTTCGCTTCAGAAATTCTATAATTCTATGGTGTTTGTTGCTTTTGTCATGACTTAGTGATCCGTGAGAGAAAATGGCTAATGGCGCAGTATTCATGTCAGATTCTATATCCCAGCTGCCATGAACGGCGGGAGGACATATCATCACGGGCTTTCCTCTCCGTAATCGGCCAGATTTAAATATTTTGTCGAATAGAGCATTTATTAAATTTACCCCTAATTTGGTTTTGCCAGATCCGGTCGCATCTGAGATCAGTACGCTGCCTTGGTTGGATAAAATATACAGGGCTTGGGCAATTCCAAGTTTTTGAGATGGCCATAGGTTCAGATCTCCAGGCATGTATTCACGAACGAGAAAATTTTTTGCCCATTCTCCCTCAAGTAGTTCTGTGCAGGCTTTTGCAAGAGCTTCTTCCCATGTGACTATTCTTAACAACTTTTCTAGCAAATCAATCAGATCTTTATTATAGTTTTCTCCGATGCTCCAATAATTTTCGGCAATCTGAATGATCTCTTCAAAGCGTTTAGAATCTTTGTTTTTGGTAAAACGAACATTGGCTTCAAGTTGAAAGTATAGCCCTGGAGGAGTGAAGTTGCTAGAACCTAAGGTTGCGGCAAGATCGCCGCAATAGATTTTTGCGTGCAGTCGTTTTTTGCCTCTTATGTAGCGAGTGAGTAGTTTTTCCTCTTCTAGATACTGAATACATCGTATTAATTTGGCGCTCAGCATTAGGGAAATACCTTTATCAAGCCAATATTCCTCGACCTCTTTCGGAAAATCGTAATTACGAATTTCATAATTTTTCTTTCTGGAGCCGAAAGGTTCGTGCCCTATGGCAATGCGAATTTTTTCGGCTGATTCGCAATTGGGGACGAAATCTATAATACGATCGAGTGATGCAAAGCCGGTAATTAAGAGGGGGGCTTTGGATTCGATTAAGTCCTTCTCCACCTGAGAGGACACTGTTTCTTTTTCTATATTTAGAGGAAATCGGCTTGAATGCGGCCACGTCAGATTGACGAGTCTGTTCTTTTCAGAATCAAGATCCGCGAATAAGTCGGAAATGGCGCTATTTAGATTTTTGGTCATAACTCAATCCCTGATTGTTATAGCGTTGCTCCTATAAAAATTGCTAATTAAGTGGAAAAATTAATATTTCAGTCTGTTGTTGATAATTCCGTTTCGAGTATGGCTGATATGCCGGTATAGGTTAAGCCTACTTCGGTCGTGCTAATTCGTGCTTCATTTCGACTTGAATAATCCGGTACATTCTCGATTGAGAATCTGTCGAATTCGGGGTATTCCTTCAGTGCGTCTGAGACTCCCCATTCCGGGTTGTTCTTAAGAATTTTGGCTCTTCTTGAGGGTATGATCTGCGAGTTCTGATGAACTTGGACGGGCTTTTCATAAAAAATACTATCTTTGGCCAATAGTTTCTTGGGGCGATGGCTTTTTGGGGTTTTTGGTAGCGTTAGCAGGGTCGATTCGCGCCAATCAGTAAGGGGGCGTTCGTTTGTCCGTCTCTCGCTTGTGTCCCACCCCCTCAGCCTACTTTTCTGCCATACTTTGTTTGCCGACATAACGTCTTGAAACGTTGAATATTCTAATGCGAGAAAATTTTCTATTAAGATTTTTTTTAGCTCTGGACTTTGATTAATTTTTACTGGCGGGTCAGAGATGTTTACTCGTAATATCTCTCCGCGGAGTAATTGAGTGGCAAATGCTAATATTGGTACTTCTTCATGCACGCCAAATATCGAATCAACATTTTTTAATTGCTTGTCGCAAGCATTCTCTAATTGAATGGTATGCCTGCCATTGGTTTGAGTGCCTTTGCATTCGACTAGAATAAGGCGTGAGCCTCTAAGGGGCTTGTCTAACAATATTAAGAAATCTGGCATGTTGCGATGTCGTCCGTTGTTCTTCAATGACATGAAGTTTTGCGATACCAATTGAAAAACGTCCGCCAACCCTATAATTCCATGCCGTTGGTCTAATAATCCAAGAGATATAGCCATGCCGACATCGTCAGACAGGACGGCTTTTTGGTGAGGGTCAAGGTCTGCAATTCCCGGGTTAACATAAAAGTCATTGTTTTGAGTCAAGGGTCTTCGGTCACGAATCTGAGAGTATTTCGCTACTGCCCAAATAGAGTTGGATTGGTACCTTGAGTAAGGTGCCGGTGCCGTAGCTTGTGCAAGCAGCAGGAGGGAGCTTAGGAAGTTGATTCGCTTGGGGCCGGATCTACAAAAATGGTTATCTGGGTCATTGACCTCGATCGTGGCCCAATTTCTCTTTTGATTTAAAACCGGGTAATCTTTAAATTTAACCCATTTTTTTAGAATAGACGCTTCCATGTTTTAAAGTCTTTCTCAAGTTTAGTCTTTTTCAAATCCATGGGTAGTAAATTTCAATGACTGGCTGTTTTCCGTAACTGTGCGAACGACATGATCGGGCGCGCCATTGGGGATAATGGCTTCGATCTCCAGGGTTACTCGAACTTCCGAATCAATCAGTCCAACCAGGTGTGAGATAACTTCTTCGGCAACCTTGCTTGCGTCTCTGCCGGCTCTTTCCGGGTCAAGTTGTACGCTGCCGTGAAAGCGCCGGGGTGCTGCATTAGCCGTGCTTCCGGTAGTAGCCGGGTCTGGTTTGTTTCCCTGGTCGCCGTTGCCTGTGGATGTGCCGTCGTCTGGCGTTGGTCTGTTTTTTTCACCCTGTTTTTGGATTTGACTGGTTTCGGCTTCGATTTGCGCGCTTGCCACTTCCGGCTTTACAAGCAGGCTTGTGCTATCCTGGGTCACCATGATTCGTTGACCGGCGCGCAGGCCGAGGTATCGCCCGGCTTTTTCGTCAAAGCTTTCGGCATAGGCGAAGGTGTCGCTTGTCCAGGTGATGAGATTCAGGCCGTCCTGAACGGCGTTTATGAGGACCATGGGGTCGGCGACCCGCGGCAGGTACAGGTAGCGCGCAAAGTCCTCGACGAGTTGGCGGATCACCACATGATTGCCCCGCCAAAGCGGTACGTCATCCAGGTGTTTGCGCAGGATGGTCGAGCCCAATGTGGTTATCAGAAGTTCTTCGCTGCGGAGTTTTTTGCTGGTGCGAACCGCGAGCGCATCGTTGCCGGATACCCGGATTGGTTGCCAGGTGATCGGCGCTTGCGGATTTCTCTGTTCAGGCACCAGAAGCCATTGGTAGGTTTCCGGCAACCGGGCTGTCACCGCGCCGTCGGCGGCATGCTTTTGAGTCTGCGCCTGTTTGACCTGGAACGGTGAGAGATCGAGTACGTCTGTTTCCGCCAGGATCGAATCCCAGGCGAGATACTTGCAAATCGCTTCTTCCAGGTCGTCCAGGCGCACTTTGTCGGCGGCAAGGAAGATCAGGGTATTGCGAAACAAGCGAGGCGTCGTTCCCCGCGATTCCAGAATTTCTTTTGCCGCGGTTTCGGCTGAATTTCCGGCTTCCTTGCTGTAGGGATGATCAGGCCCCAGGATGACCAGACGGGCTTCGAGATCGTCGGATACATCCGAGCCGGAATTCGGCAGGGGATGAATGCGGGAAAAGTCTCCGGGGTTTCGGATATCCATCCGCAACCTTCGCTCCAGCTCATGGTAAATCTTGTCGGAGTCGCGCTTTATCTGATCGGCGCGATCTTCCGCCAGTTTGGTGACGGTTGGTTGGGTTGAATACCAGAAGCGGGGGCCGTCCTGGTAAAGATAGGTGGCGGTTGCGGCCAGGCGGCGCAAGGCATCGCCGAAAATGGCGGGTGATTCACCGGGCATCGCGCAGCCCAGTTTAATGCGGCGGTCTTCCAGACCGCGATGTGCGGCATCCGATGTGGGCGCGGAACCGAGATAAATCGTGCGGGCAATGCGGCGCGTCGCATGCAGCTTGCCGAGATTCGGCACTTCGCCATCGATCTGCAACGGCAGCGAGTTCGGGCCGTCCACGTCCTTTTCGATCACCGGCACCCAGTTGTCGGATAAATAGCGCGTCAATTCGAATTGAACGCGTGGATCGTCTATCGGAAGGGTTGAAGGCAGGATCAACGGATTTCGATCGCCTTTTTCCCACAGGCTATGAATTACCGCTGCCATCAGGCGCAGAACGCCCCGAGTACGCTGGAATTTCACCAGGGTTGACCAGTCTGTATACAGCCGGTCGAACACTTCCGGATGAATGGGGTAAGCGGCCTGCATGCGCTTTTCGTAATCGGCATTGCGGCATTCGGGCGGAAATTCGGCCGCCTGGGTCCGGTAAAAGTCAGTGAACGTCCGGGCAACGACGTCACGCTGCTTGAACTGCTCAGGGCCGGCAAGCGGTTCGAACAAGCGCCGGCGGACGATTTCAAAACCTTCCTCCGCGCTTGCCGGCCGCCACGAGGATTCAACACGGCCAATAACGTTACGCAGCCGGTCCAGCGCCTCGCGACCGCGAACGCCGCCGACTTCCACGTCGTCCGCATGGGTATGCGGGGAGCCGGCAGTATCGGAGGCGGGCAGGCTGATCACCAGCAGGCAATTGGAAGCAAGCTTGGCGGATTCGGTCAGCGCTTGCGCGAAGGTGAACTGCGTTTCAAAACTGCCTGCCGGCAAATCGCTTTGATCGTGCAACTGCCTTGCATAAGCCACCCACTCGTCAATCAGGATCAGGCAGGGGCCGTATTCGTTAAAGAGCTCCCGTATGGCATCGCCGGGGCTGGTGGCGTTTTCATCGTCTGCCGCGATTCTTGCGAAGGCTTGCTTGCCGCCGAGTTGCCAGGCGAGCTCACCCCACAGGGTTCGCACAATCGTGCCATCGGGTTTCTTGGCTGGATTGCCGGGCGAGATTTTATTGCCGACCAGCACCACCCGACGTGCCTTGGGAAGTTTTTCCACGTCAGCATCAGCCAGCACCGCATCGATGCCGGGCAATTTTCCGGGCGTCGCTCCCGAGAACAAATGATAAAGCGCCAGCATGGAGTGCGTTTTGCCGCCGCCGAAATTGGTTTGCAGTTGCACCACCGGATCGCCGCCCTGGCCGGAGAGGCGCTGCACGGCGCCGACCAGCATTCGCTTCAGGCTTTCGGTCAGATAGGTGCGGCGAAAAAATTCTTCGGGGTGCTTGTACTCATCGCTGCCTTCGCCCAAGTGCACCTGCCATAAATCGGCGGCGAACTCGGCCTGTTGGTAACGGCCGCTAGCCACATCCTTGTGCGGAGTTACGATTTCGCGCCAGGGCTTCAATCCGCCACTGGTCGCCGCGTCAATCAACGAACCGCCGGCCTTGCGCTTTTCGCCCCGCACCTGTTCGTCAAAGCGAAGCCGTAAAAGCTCGGTTTTCATTTTTTCGATATCCGCCGCTTCAGGCGCCGATACCGCCAGCAGCAGGCGGTGCGCGGAATCGAGCGCCCGGTAGGCGTCGTCGCTGGAAAACCGTTCCTGGTGTGCCCAGCGGTTGCGCACATCGCGCAGTTCAGAAACGAGCGTGCGTTCGGCGTGGCCCAGCGTGCGGCGGAACACTTCATTCCAGGATTCCCACATCAGTTTCAGCAAGGGAGCAACGTCCCATTCGGCAAGAGCCTTTTTCGCCAAAGCGCGATCCGATCCTGCATAGGCCGCGGCCTTGGCTTCCGCTTCCGCCTGGAAAACGTTATCAAATTCGCGCTTGATAAACGGGCCGAGTCCCTGGCGCAATAACTCCATTGCCTTGCCGATGCGTTCTTGATTGGTAATGGCCATAAAACTAATTCCTGACTTTATTCAAATAATGCAGTTTGTTCAGCTTCGGATTTCTTGCGATCGCCGGCGAGCCGGACAATTTCCGGCCAACTCTGAACCAGCCCGTTGTAAGCCAATGCTTCTGTCGAGCGTTTTTTGCGTTCGCATAAGGTATACAGGCGATAGGCCAATTCGCGTGCGACCTCAGCCTTGGCGCCGAGCTTGGCAACCAGGTCCGCCGCGCCAGCCTCGCCGCCGGATTCAAGCGCACGAATAAGATGGTGAACCATCTCCCAGGCCGTCAGGCGCGGATCGGTAGCCGGGTCCCAGTCCGCCGGCAATTCGCTGGGTTTTAGCAGCCGCACTTTGCCGCGCCCGGATTCGATAATGCCGGCTTTTTTCATGCCTTCCACGCTGGTGTTCTTGCTTTTTGACAATTGCTCGGCACGGCCGTATTCACCTTGCTTAAAGCCATTTTCTTCGAACCAGATAATCGCCCAGCGACTGTCGGCATCGAAGTCGCCTTCCTGTTCAGCTAGTGCCTCGTCCAGAGCCTCATTAATGAGTGCCAGCGCTTCCCGCACAGAGAGAGGCTCACCTTCGGCATCCAGTACTTTTGAGTAACGAGTATATACTGCCATTCCCGGGCCAATAGCTGCTTGAGCAAGATCGACTGGTGCGATGTTGCCGGCTTGAAGGTGAGCGAGAGCGGATGGTAATTCACTTTTGAGCAAGCTTACAAATTCGCGGCGTGTAGTGGTGGGGGCATTTGTTGGTCGTGGGCGACAAACAAGGATGATGCTGGATGCAAGGGCATTTGTAATCATACCAACCAGTCTTGTTTGGTTTTCTGTTCTCATTGGCCAAGTGCCACTTATGGAGAAACCAGCCTGGATCACTGCGTCGAGAAATGTATCCCAGCCTGTGCTGCTTGTTCCCTCCTCGCTATCTGTCTCTGCTTGTTTAAAGGCATAGTAGATGGTAACTGGAAAGTGAGGGTGGGCTTGTTCTGCAAGACGATGCATAGCTTTTGTCATGCCATCAAGGAAGAACACCTCGGCTTTCTCTTTGCTGCCGTGGCGATAGGGCGTAGCCACTAGCTCTTCTGTTTTTGGTACCGCTAAGGTTGTGAAAAGTTCGGGAAATATCGGCTTTAGCGAGCGGCGTAGCCAAACATAAAAATAATCCGAAAGGTCAGCATAGCCTATGTTATCGTAGTAAGGTGGATCAGTAGAAACAACTTTATTGACAGTAATTTGCTGACTCGTTGCATTCCGCTGAGTGGAATATCCGGCTACAGTTTGAGGTCCTTTGTGAAGCGTCTTCTCTATGCCATCTATAATACCAACAAAGTCACCTCCTGCTCCGGCGAAAGGATTTAGATCTGCATAATCCCAGACCATTGGTAAAGCTTGCCTGCCAAAAGCAGGAGCAGATTTACCTTCACTGGCTCTCCACCGTGCTTGGGTTACAAGGAAAACACTTTCTTTGCTTACAGCGAAGCCTAAGTACATTGCAACTGCTTCTGCATATGCATTAGCACCACTACCTCCATCGCAGAGAGGTTTTCCATTATGCAAGTCACTGGCGACAGCATCGCGCTCGACTTTCTCCCTTGCTTCTTGTATTAAGTCAGAAAAAACCGTCAAAGTTACAAGTTGTCGAGGGGTAAAAAGGTCGCCATATGTTTTTAGGCCATACAGGGGTGGCGAAAACCAACGTGGGTTCTCCGGCATGGTAATGTCAGGTATCCACTGAGGTTTAATCTGCCATGCAATTTTTTCGTGCGAGCATACTGGTGAAATATATATTCGTCCAAGATTACCCTCAGCTACAATCGCCATTAACCGAGCCCCCATCCGGCCAGCTTTAGCCTCTTTATATACATGTTCGCTGGCTATAGGAGTGTCTGACATAAGACATTTAAAGTTAGCGCCCCGCGCAAGTTTTGTTCCATTTTTAACTAATTCTGATTTTTTGGGGCTGCCTGCTTTTACAATAAAAAAATAATTGTCTTTTTCGATTACTGGTTCAACGTAAGCCTCCTTTCCGGTTTTAGTAGATAGCATGAAGGTGGAAGCCAACGGTACATCGACGTGTGAAAATGCAGGATTAGGACTTTTAACTGTACGCGCCCAAATCCAAGCAATAACAGTAAGTTTCTTACCTAAATTAGGCTTGAGGTCTGGTCGCTCCTTTACCATTTCGTCGGTAATTTCGATCTTCGGATATAAATGGCCAATGCGTTTTTCCGCTTCGTCACGCATCCATTTGCCGTAATAGCGCACGTCCTCGGCCAGTCCCTGCGCGCCTTTCCATTCGTGCCCAATTAAGTCGATTTCCTTTCGCGCTTCCGGATTTACCGGCGGCATGTTGGCGAATTTGGGTGGAATCTCGATCATCGCTTTGTTGATCAGTACCGCCACCGGATTCAGGTCGCTGGCATAAGCTTCCAGCCCCAGGCGTTGCGCTTCCAGTGGCAAGGCGCCGCCGCCGGCGAACGGGTCATGAAACGCGGGCAGCTTGTGCCGGTCGAATAGCTCCTTGGCGCGCGGGTGGTCGGCGTTTTCGGCGCAGGCCCGCCGCCAGCTTTGCCAGATTTCATTGCGCGCTTTCTGCAAGACCTCTTCGTTGGTGGTGTTCTCCCACTGGATCAGCTCCTCGATGATTTTAAAGAGGCGCTTGCGTTCCTTTTCCTGCGCGGCCTCGGTCGGGAACAGGTCCGGATGGGCCGAGGGGTCATCGACCATCTGCGCGAATATCACGGCCCGCGCCGCCGCCAGTGGACGCCGGGCCCACCAGGGGTGCAGAGTGCTGGGGTGGCCATGGCGGATGGATTTCTCCCGTGCGGAAGCCTTGTTAATTGCTTCAAGTGGGAGCGCGACCTCAATTAGTTTTTTCTTGCTCGTTATTGACATTGGCGCAGTAACCTTTTATTAGTGGTCAATACGTCGATTCCTCCTAATATCATGTCAGCATCGTGAGTTAGTAGTTTCCAGTTGTTTAGGCGACAACTTTCTATCAGGACGCCATCGTTAATATCTATAGTCCCTGTGTCGAGTAGATCCAAGACAGATGGTAAATCGGTTTGAGATAAAGGCGTGTCTTGTGGTTCTGCTAACTGAAGGATATGCTTCACATCGGTAACTGCCTTTTTTGCTAATGCTATACCCCCTGCGGATTGGCGAAACGCTTTGAAGTCTGGATGACTTTCTTTCCATGCGGCATTGTATTCCAGCCTTAAATAGCGGTTAAGATATTCGCTAAGCACTAATGCATCGATAATTGGTTTTGCCTTAGAGGTGAGTAAGCGAGCAAACACTCTAGAGTATGCTATAGCCCATTGTGGGGTTGGTTGGGCGGCAGGAGGTTGCAGAAACAGCCAGACATTTGCATCAACCAAAATAACTTCATCAGCTTGAAAAGCATAATTTGCTGCGTTATATGCTTTATTCGTCGTCTTCATCGACTATGTCCTTCCAGGCTTGATCATATGCTTTTGGATTGGAGAAATAGCTCTTGGCATTCTCAATGGCGCGATCTAGCATCGCGCGATCTTCATCGCTTATGTCTACTACCGAAAGGTTGCTTTGTAAGAACTCCTCATTGTAGTCGCCGCTGTAAAGCTGGCCAATGGCAGCGTTGAGAAAAGCGGTAATGAGATTCTCGCGATTGGCAAATGACAGTTCGACACTGCGACCGGCCTTGAAGGCTGCGGTGATTTTGTCGAAAACTTTTTGCCCATCTTCAGTTGATACCCAGACTGGGCTTCCGACGATTTCATATATTTTTATATTAATTTTGTCAGTCATAATGCATATCCTATTTATTTTTC
>DASVCP010000303.1:0-4053 GCA_036381555.1 Gammaproteobacteria bacterium | reverse complement strand
GGGCGAGGCGGCGTTGACGGGCGAGGCACTGCGTGACTATCTGGCTGAGAGACTCCCCTCGTACATGGTGCCCAGTTTATACATGCCCTTGCCGGTGTTGCCGCGATTGCCCAATGGCAAGCTCAACCGGCTGGGTTTGCCGGCACCGGATGGGGTGTTGCTCGAATCCGATACCTATGCTACGCCCACGACCCCGACCGAGCAGACGCTGGCGGCGATCTGGTCTCAGGTGCTTAACATCGGCCCTGAGCGGATCGGTCGGCGGACGAACTTCTTCACCATTGGTGGACATTCGTTGTTGGCGACCGGGGCTGTCAGCCGGATACGGGAACAGTTGCAGGTGAACGTGCCACTGCGGGCGATGTTTGAGCATGCGACGTTGCAGTCGCTGGCCGGCTACCTGGATGAATTGAAGACAACGGCGGCGCCGGTGTTGCAGTTGCCGCTGCAGTCGGTTGACCGCAACGAGCCGTTGCCCTTGTCGTTTGCCCAAAAACGGCTGTGGTTCATCCACCAGTTCCACCAGGGCCAGGACCGGGTCTACAACATTCCGATCGCCCTGCGGTTGGAAGGTGAGTTGAATGTCGAGGCGCTGCGTTACGCGCTCAACACCATGATCGAACGCCACGAGAACCTGCGCACGCGGTTTGTAATGCAGGAGGGCGAGGCGGTGCAGGTGATCGCGGCCGAACAGAGGCTGGAGCTGCCGGTGCTCGAGGTGAGCGAGGACGAGGTGTCGACGCAGGTTGGCCGATACCTGGAGCACGTGTTCGATTTATCGCAAGGGCCGCTGTTCATTGCGGGGTTGCTCAGAGTGAGTGCGCGGCATCACATTCTGTTGCTGAACATGCACCACATCATCTCCGACCGGTGGTCGGAAGGGGTGATGGTGCGGGAAGTCGTGGCGCTCTACCAGGGGCATGTTGAAGGCCGAGCCGACCCGTTGCCGGCGTTGCCGGTTCAATACGCGGATTTTGCGTGGTGGCAGCGGCAATGGCTGCAAGGGGAGGTGCTGGAAAAGCAGGCGGCGTACTGGCGGGAGGCGTTACAAGGCGCGCCGGCATTGCTGGAGCTGCCGACCGACCGGCCACGGCCGGCGACGCAGACGTACGATGGCGCGTACGCGTTTTTCGATATTGAAGCAGAGCAGGTGATCGGGCTGAGGAAGCTGGCGCACAGCAACGACCTCACGTTATTCATGGTGCTGCTGGCGACGTTCAAGGTGCTGCTGGCGCGGTATGCACGACAGGATGATATTGTGGTGGGCACAACGATCGCCAACCGCACGCGGCCGGAGTTGGAATCGCTGATCGGGTTTTTTGCCAACACGCTGGTGTTGCGCAGCCGGGTACCGTTTCGCTCGCCATTCAACGAGTATCTGCAGATTATCAAAGAGATTTGCCTTGGTGCTTACGACCACCAGGATCTGCCGTTCGAATATTTGCTGGACGTGCTGCAGGTGTCGCGCAGCATGAGCCACAGCCCGCTATTCCAGGTGATATTCAACCTGCACAATGCGCCGCAATCGGAAATCAACCTGCCGGACTTGAAGATTGCATCGTCCGGTGAAATTTCGGGTAAACACGCGACGGCGAAGTTTGATTTGACGTTTGAGCTGTTCGACGCGGGCGATCATCTGCGCGGGCGTCTGGAATACAACACCGACCTGTTCGACCAGGCGACGGTGCAGCGGCTGATCGATCATTACAGAACCCTGCTGGAGGCGATCATCGCCGATCCTGACCGGGATATTCTGAATCTGCCGCTGTTAACCGATGAGGAGCATCGGCAAGTTGTTCATGAATGGAACAGCCGTACCGGCGAGGTGGGCGAGGCAGCCTGCCTGCAGGAGGCGTTCGAATCGTGGGCGGTGCGCACGCCGGCGGCGGAGGCGCTTGTGTTCGAGGATCAACGGCTGAGTTACGCCGAGTTGAATGGGCGGGCTAACCGTCTGGCCCACTGTCTCATTGCCGAGGGTGTAAGGGCGGAGACGGCGGTGGCGTTATGCTTAGAGCGTTCACTGGACATGGTGGTGTCGATTCTGGCGGTGTTGAAAACGGGTGGTTATTACGTGCCGCTGGACCCGTCGCAGCCTGCGGCGCGGCTGTCGTGGATACTCGAGGACAGCGGCGCGTCATGGCTGTTAACGCACGGGTTGGTTGAGGCGCCGCCGTCGGTGCCGGGTCTGCAGACGCTGGTGTTGGAGGACGTGGAAGCACGTCTGGAAAGGTATTCGGCGGATAACCCGGCGGTAACACGGGATCCACAGCATCTTGCGTACGTAATTTATACTTCGGGTTCGACCGGTCAACCCAAGGGCGTGATGGTGACGCATGCGAATGTGCATCGGTTGTTTGGGGCGACGCGGACTCACTTTGAATTTTCGGAGCGGGATGTGTGGAGCCTGTTCCATTCCTACGCGTTCGACTTCTCGGTCTGGGAACTGTGGGGCGCGCTCTTCCACGGCGGCAGACTGGTAATTGTCCCGTACTGGGTGGCGCGCAGTCCGGGCGAGTTTCATCGGTTGCTGGAAGAACAGCATGTGACGGTACTCAACCAGACGCCGTCGGCGTTTATGCAGTTGCTATCGGTTGACAGCCGCGAACGAGGCGGGCTGTCCGCGTTGCGTTACATTATTTTTGGCGGGGAGGCGCTGGACTTTCGGACTCTCCGAGGTTGGTTCGACCGTCACGGGCCGCACACCCGCTTGATCAACCTGTACGGCATCACGGAGACGACGGTGCACGTAACGGCACACGTTGTCGAGGAATCGGAACTGGAAAGCCTGGCGAGCCGGATTGGGGTGAGTCTGGACGATTTGCAGACGTATGTGCTGGACGAGGGAATGCAGCCGGTGCCGGTGGGAGTTGCCGGGGAGCTGTATGTTGGCGGGGCGGGGCTGGCGCGAGGTTATGCGGGGCGACCGGGTTTGACAGCGGCGCGGTTTGTGCCCAACCCCTTCAGCGACCGGCCTGGGCAACGGCTGTACCGCAGCGGTGACTTGGCGCGGTATCGTCCGGACGGGACGCTGGAGTACCTGGGCCGCATCGACACCCAGGTGCAGTTGCGCGGCTTCCGGGTGGAGTTGGGCGAGATCGAACACGCGCTACGGCAATTGGCGGGCGTGAGCGAGGCGGTGGTGAACGTTTACCGGTCGGAAGGCCGGGGTGACGGGGTGCTGGTGGCGTACGTGGCAAGCGGCTCGGGAGAGCCGTTGGACCCGGGGGCATTGCGCGGTGGGCTACAGTCGTTGCTGCCGGACTACATGGTGCCGGCGTATTACGTGTCGTTGGAGGCGTTGCCGCTGACGGCCAACGGCAAGGTGGACCGCAAGTCGCTGCCGGCGCCGGAGGCGCAGGCGTTGAGCCGGCGTGAGTATAAGGCGCCGGAGACGGCTACCGAGCGATTGCTGGTGGAGGTCTGGTCGGAGGCGCTCAAGCTGCCGGCGGAGCAGATCGGCGTGCACGACAACTTTTTCCAACTGGGCGGGCACTCGCTGTTGGCGATTCAAGTTCTCACCAAGGTTCAACAACGCGCTTCGGTTTATGCGCCGTTAAAACTGCTTTTCGAGAAACCGACGATCGCGGCACTGGCTGAGTTTGCCGAGACCCATTTGATGGAACAGGATGTTTTTGGGGAGCTTGTAGAGCAGGCCGAAGATGTAGAAGTTGAAAGAGGCGTAATATGAGTGTGACCGAACTCCTCAAAACGTTGTCGGACAAGAAGATACGCCTTGGACTTAAAGACGGTCGGCTAAGTTATGAAGCGCCCAAGGGGGCGCTGACCGACGAGTTGCTGGAGCAGATCAAGTGCAACAAGTCGGAGTTGTTGTCGCGCCTGCAACAGCATGCCTCAACACAACATGCTGCCGATGCGATGCAAATTGTCCCTGTTCCCCGCGATAAGGATGACTTGCCGCTATCATTTTCACAACGGCGGTTGTGGTTGATTGACCAATACGCGCAGGAAGACACGTCGTACAACATGCCGTCGGCGCTGCGTCTTCGGGGTTCGCTGGACGTGGAGGCGTTGAGGCGGTCGTTCGAGACGCTG
>DASVCP010000302.1:0-5707 GCA_036381555.1 Gammaproteobacteria bacterium | reverse complement strand
CTATTTCCTTAAGAAGGAATACTGGCGGGACGTCAAGTAGGTTTGCTGCCCGAAATCCCACGGGAGTTGTATAATGTCGGGTTTCGGGAATGGGGCTGAATCCGGAATTTGTCAATGCTGCGAAGATCCAGCTGAAAAAAGTACGGAGTGAACCATGGCGACAATCGCCAATCGTAGACCGGTCATGACACTGTATTCTGTGCCGAATTGCGCGCACAGCCATCGGACCCGTATCGTATTGGCGGAGAAAGACATTGTCGTCGAGATAATTGATATAGACCCGGCGAACAAGCCCGAAGATCTGCTTTCCATCAACCCTTATGATGTCACTCCGACACTGGTCGATCGTGAATTGACCTTGTATGACTCCCGGGTGATCATGGAATATCTGGACGAACGGTTTCCGCATCCGCCGTTACTTCCGGTAGACCCGGTTTCCAGGGCCCGGTGCAGACTGGCGCTCTATCGAATCGAGCACGACTGGTACAGCCTGTTGGGGGATATTGAAGACGATCAGGATAAAGCCAGCCAGGCCAGAAAGTATCTGCGCGAAAGTATTGCTTCAATTGCACCTATCGTCGAGCGGATGCCGTTTTTTCTGCACGACGAGTTTACCGTGGTGGACTGCAGCATTGCCCCCGTTTTATGGCGACTCACGCATTATGGTATTGAACTGCCCGGACAGGCCAAGGCCGTACTCAAGTATGCTGAGCGTCTGTTCGAGCGCCCATCCTTTCGGTCAAGTCTGTCCGCTGTCGAACGTCAGATGAATCCTTAGGGACGTATTTCCCCATCACGTTCTTTTTATACAGCCGGTTTGCGTTGAGATGCTTGAATTCTTCGGCTTTCCCGGCCCGAATTCCGGCTTTAGAAAAGATCTGATTCCCGGGAAAATCCCCGGATATTGCCCGGAATCCGACGGATTTTGTTGCTTGCGCCTATGTTGTCTCATCAAAGATTGCGGTAATCTAACGGCTATGACATCCAGCCGTCCATATCTGATTCGCGCGATTTATCAATGGATTATTGATAACGGCGCCACGCCCCACCTGCTGGTGGATGCGTCGGTCGAGGGCGTATCGGTACCCAGGGAATATGTTGAAAACAATAAAATCATTCTAAATATCGGCCCGATGGCCGCGCACGGTCTGATACTCGGCAATGAGCAGGTGGAATTCAGCGCGCGCTTTGCCGGACAGTCCCGCCAGGTATCGGTGCCGAGCCAGAGCATATTGGCGATTTACGCCCGTGAAAACGGCCAGGGTATGGTGTTCAACGAAGAGCGCCGCAAGGATCCGGATTCCTCCAGCGAAAAACCCGGCAAACCCCCGCATCTCCGAGTTGTGAAATAAAAAAGCTCTAACCACGGAGAGCACGGAGCACACGGAGTTAAAGGCGTTTAAAAGTCCAAAAGACTTCCATGGTTTCTCATAGCCAAAGTCGTGGTCATGACTTTGATATGCAGACTAAGGAATTGGCTTTGATAGCGAACGTGTCAGGTGATGCATTTGATTCCCATAATTAACTTCTCAGTGTTCTCCGTGTCCTCCGTGGTTAATGTGGTTTTTATCCTGCCTCGATGGCGTTGGGAATCCATTCGATTTCGGGGTTTTCGGCCTCCGCCGACATGGCAACCACGTCAAAACGCGATCCCGCATATTTTCCTTTAATGGGATGTTGCTGCAGGTAGATTTGCGCCGCCAACAGCAGACGACGTTGCTTATCGGGTGTAATGCTGGACAACGGTCCGCCGAAACGGTGGCTGCGGCGGAAACGGACTTCCACGAAAACCAGTACGCTGCCGTCCCGCATGATTAAATCGATTTCGCCGTACTTGCAGCGAAAATTTTTTTCCAGCAACCGCAACCCGCGCCTTTCCAGAAACCCGCATGCCTGGTTTTCAGCCTGACGCCCAAGTTCCTCCGTGTTGTTCACGGCGATTGCAGATAGGAAATATCGCTTTCGGGATCCAAAAGCTGGTGATCTTCAACCGAGGCAAACTCGAGTATCTGGGCGCGCCCGTCGATAAAAGTGGCCCACAGCAATTCACGGTGAATACGATTTTGCACGTCCAGAGCGATGTTGCCCGTCAAGCCGGGGAACCGCTCATAGGGATTGTTGTGCAATCTGGCAAGATAGGGAACGATGCGGTAGGCGTCAAGCCCCAGCGCATAAAGCCGGGGGAATTTCTGCAGCTCGCGCGGCCAGTGCCGGGCAACATTGGCGAAATTGCTGTTTGCCTTGCCTTGTAATACCCACGGCATGTCAGTGAAAACAATACCGTCGGAATCACGGTCGGTTTTGGTGTTGACGATGCCTGTGTAGGCTTGAGAGGTGGCGTAAATCGAAACGTCGCCCGAATTGTAATACTTCAACTGGGTACGGAAATTACGGGCCTGTTGCGGGCCGCCGACAAGAAAGATAGCTTCAACGTCTTCCCGCCGCCGCGGTTCGAACTGGGTGCCGCGTTTCAACACGCTGCGTAGAATGGAATCCCGAGTCGTACTTTGTGAAATATTCATTGCCCGTTGAATGGGCTGCCCATGATCGTCGCTTTCCGCGGAATATTTTTCGGTTGTGAGCACGCGCCCGCCCAGTTCCGTGTAGCGCTCGGCAAACGCATTTGCCAGGCGGGTTCCATAAGCGTTATTTGGCGTGAAGATGATGGCGCGGGTTTGGTCTTTGATGATTGCAAGTTCGGCTGCCTGTCGGGCTTCATCTTCGGGTAACAAGCCGAATTGCACGACGCTGGGCGAATAATCGTCGTCGCCCGCATAGTTCAATGCAAGTACCGGCACACGAAGTTTCTTCTCTTTAACGATCATGTTGACCGCCTCTTTTTGCAGCGGGCCGACCACCAATGCGGCACCGTCCTGCACGGCTTGCTGGTATGTTTCCCAGACTCTTTCGGGGGCGCCGCCGGTATCGTAGATTTTTACTATCGGACGGGTGGGCGTGTCATGACCGAAAAATGCGGTCAGAAATCCATCGCGTATGGCTTTGGCCTGGGTTGAGAAACGTCCGCTAAGCGGCAGCAGCAGCGCAAGCTTATCCGGATATTCCGAAATAAAATCCCGCTGTCCAAGCAGGGTTTTGGCCAACGTTTCGACTGCGGGGTGACGGGGAAACCGGCTTATCCAGTTGTTGACCGCCAGATCGTGATCCAGTCCCGATTCCATTGCGGCGCGAATATTCAGTGCAAGTTCCACCCAGCCCAGTAACACCGGATCTTCCTTTGCCGGCAGACCCTGCAATGCATCCGTGGGCGTCGCCTGCAAAATGGACCAGATGACCCTGTGATTGGCGCGCAACACATGCTCTTTTTCAGGCAGCTTGTTTAGAATCTTGTCGAGATCCAGCCTGATACTCAGGCTTTCGTGGAGGTAGCCCAGCTTCGCCAAGGCGATCGCGCGCGTTCTCAGGACGGCGGCCTGGATAGGCAGGGGGTACTCATTGCTGATCTTCGGCAGCTTTTGCAGTGCCAGCGGCACGTTATCCGCGGCCAATGCCAGTTGCGCTTGTAGCAGATCGATCCGGTAACGGTGATTCTTATCCAGCGCCCGTACACTGATTTCTTCCAACCGCTTGCGGACTTCGTCCGCCTTGCCGTATTCAATTAACAGTTCCATGGCCAACAGCTGGTAATATGCGCGCTGATCGGCCGTCGGTGCCGCGGCAGCCTTGCTGTCGTATTCACGCAGCCTGGCGGTTGGGCTGATTCTTTCGCCCGTCTCCAACGGCGCTTGCACAGTCGACGGCCGCGGGACGGTCGGCGCGCAGCCGGTGAGTTGCAGGAGCAGTAACAGTATCCCGCCGAGTAACACGGGCTTGGTCAGGTTCGCTGTAAACGGATAATTTAATCGCATATATTTTGCTTGCAAGCGGTATGAGCGGCTGTTGATCAAGGCGTCCAAGTATTCGAGCAGAAGGAGAACATGTCAACCGCAGTATGGATAAAAACGGGCTGATGTTACTATAGGTAATAACTGTATGTCTGATACTTCCGGCACATTATATGTAGTGGCGACCCCCATCGGCAATTTGGGGGATATGACGGCGCGTGCACTGGAAATCCTGCAGTTGGTGAATTTTATCGCCGCCGAGGATACCCGTCACAGTAAAAATCTGTTGCAGCATTTTGGCATCGACAAGCCCTTAATTTCCCTGCACGAGCATAACGAACGGCAGCGTGTCGAGGAAATAGTGCGGCGATTGAGGGCCGGCGACAATGTGGCATTGATTTCCGACGCGGGAACGCCGTTATTGAGCGATCCCGGCTATGTGCTTGTGGCCCGGGCGCGCGAAGAGGGCCTGCCCGTAACGCCCGTGCCGGGCCCCAGTGCGATTACTGCGGCCTTGTCCGCCTCCGGTCTGCCGACGGACCGTTTCTTGTTTGCCGGATTCACGCCCGCCAAATCCCAAGCGCGTCGCGAAACACTAAGGGAACTTGCCGCTCAGAATTGCACCGTCGTTCTGTTCGAGTCCTCCCATCGCATCCTCGATCTGCTTGAGGATTTAACCGCGGTGCTTGAGGAAACTGCCGGAGACGCGGAGCGCAGGGCTGTGATCGCCCGCGAGCTGACCAAGCGTTTTGAAACGTTTCTGTCCGGCACTCCGCAAGAACTGCTGTCCGCGCTGCAAAACGACCCAGACCAGCAACGCGGCGAATTCGTCGTGCTGCTGCAAGGCGCCCCGCGCAAAACCGGCGGCGATGCCGAGGCGTTAAGACAATGCCTGGAGGTGCTGCTGGAAGAACTGCCCGTCAAACAGGCCGCCAACCTGGCGGCCAAGTTAACCGGCGCCAAACGCAATGCGGCCTACCAAATGGCCCTGGATATGCAAAGGAAGAGAGACTGAATTCTATTAAGTTTAACCACGGAGGACACGGAGCTCACGGAGTTAAAAGATTATGGACTAAACAAACTTCTACATCCTGGTTAATTCATCGCTCCAGTACAACATTTCATCATTGAGACTGAATTTTCTTGAACCGTCAAAGAAGCATTTATTCCTAAAAATTTTAATTTTCGTTTCCTCTGTGTTCTCCGTGCTCTCCGTGGTTTATTTACTATAAAAAGTCTCTCTTCCTTAAACCGCGATGATATCGCCGACGCCCTGGGAGTAGGTGTAGCGTTGGGTTTCGAGGGCGTTGCGGACTTCGAGGTAGCGGCGGTAGTCGTCGTCGAAGGCGCAGCGTTTTTCCACCACGTTGATAAACCGGCCCGTCAGTCCCAGGATCAGTTCGCACACTTCGCGCACACCGTTTTGCATGCCGCTGTTGGCGGTGACGTAGTCGCAAAAGTTTTTAGTGCCGGCGTACCGGGCGAATAATGGGCTTCCCAACCGGTTGATTCTGAAACCCAGGCCGGTACGGGCGGCGACGGCCAGGTCGAGCACGTCGTCATAGCAGAAGGCAACGCACTCGGCCTTGATGTCGAAGGTTCTTTCCAGGTGCGTCAGGGCGCTGCCCTTGTCGCGGGTCTGGTAATAAATCGCGGTGAAATGCTCGCGTTCGGCCAGTTGAACCGCAGACGGATTGTTTTCGCCGGTCATGATGGCGACAAACGGCAGCCGGCCGTGCGTCAGCCAGTAACCGAAGCGCAGCAGGTTGATGCCCATGGAGTCGGCTTCGGAAAACGTGCTGCTGCTTTTTTCACCCTTGGTGCCGGCGTTGAACACACCGTCCCAGTCGAACAGAAAGGCATGA
>DASVCP010000301.1:0-3012 GCA_036381555.1 Gammaproteobacteria bacterium | reverse complement strand
GGGAAATACACCCTGGAAGTAAAGCCCTTGTACTTGCTGGTCGCTCTGCTGGGTGCCGAACCGGCTCTGCAGAAAATATTCGCTTTCTTCATGGTCGACGCCCAGCGTCAACAACATCGGCCCGTTCGGCATTTCGTAACGGCCGGAAAGACGCGGCGTGACGGAAAACAGCTCCCGGTCCTGCCGGTTCGGCTGTGTTGAACAGGACATCGAAGCCGAGCAGCCCCTGAAGTTCAACAGGAACCGGCCGTCGGCGTTACGCCTGGCGGCTTCGGCGAGCAGCGTCCAGTGCTCCGACAGTTGCCGGCGTAAACCGAACCGCACCGTTTCGCTTACGATATCGCTGAAATCGTCGGCGTACTCCGATCGCGACTGCCGGCGATCCGCATCCACCTCGCCGGCGAACAACGCGCCCGGCGTTTGCAGGTAATCGTCGACCGATTGCAACTCCAGGAACAGTTCGCCGCGCGCGGATGCATACTCGATACGGCCGAAGACATTCGAGTATTCGGCCTCATTATGTCGACGATAATTGTCGGCCTCGCGCGCCTCGGCGGAAAAATAAGCCGATATGCCGTTATCGAATGCCTGCGCGACATAGGCCTCGAGCGCACGGTAATCATAACTGCCGGCCATGGCAGTCGCATCAAACGCGGCGCCCTCCGCCTTGCGAGTAATGATATTGACCACGCCGCCGACCGCCTGGTCGCCGTACAGCACGCTGCCGCCGCCCTGGATAATTTCGATGCGCTCGATATCCTTCAACGAGACGCTGTTCAAATCCGGATCGGCGATATCGGGATTGTTTAACCGTCGCCCGTCGACCAGTATCAAGGTATTGGCGTTGGCGGTTTCACCGAAGCCGCGCATGCCGATCGACACCCGGCTGCCGTCGCCGTACAGATCGCTGATTTGAATACCGCCATGACCGCGCAACACCTCGGCCAGATGAACGGCGCCGCTGGCGACAATTTCTTCATGGGAAATCACGGTGACGGTCGTCGGAATCACCACGTTCGCCTGTTCGGAACGCGTTGCCGTGACGATGAGGTTGTCTTGTTCAGCCGATTCGGCCGTACTTGATAACGCAAAGAAAACAAAAAAACCGGCGATAACCGGCGATAGATTTGACCACTGCATACTTGTCACTCCACCCGAGTTTATTCGATCGCGGAACAAGCATGCATGAACGCCTGGAAGGCGGACACCACGCCGCCCGCCGCGACAGTGTTTCGATGCATGCGGGCCGGTCTCCGGACTTGCGCGGTGAATGTTGGAACTTCAAATCCATTCGGCGATTGCGCCTTCCCATCGACGTTGGTCTGTCAACAGTGGCCTATGCAATCGCACGCCGTCGCTTACCGTTGCGGGGGCAGTGCCGGAATTGCTGCGTCATTAAAACAAACAGCGCACCGGCTTCCCGATTATCCCGGCTCTTTCAAAACCGGGCACCTGCATGGTGTATAAGAGCCGCTACGATAGCCGCGCGCCCCTAAAACGTCAATTAAAAACATCTAACCACGGAGGACGACCGCCAGGGATGACGGAAGTGCAGATAATGCAAGGAGCGATTTTCTGCCACGGAGAACACAGAGAATGCGAATTATCAAAAAGCAAAACGTTATCAGTATTTTTGAATGCCCCCTTCATTTAGCAAGATTTTTAAGCATGTTTTTTATCTCCGTGAACTCCGTGCGCTCCGGGGTTCAATAGTTTTAATACCCGAATCGGGTATAATGCGGGCTTTTTACGCAAACCCCGGACAATCCCCAGCAATGACCGCCAATCGCATCGAACAGTTAAAAGCCGCACTCAAAGCAAGGATTTTGATCCTGGACGGCGCCATGGGCACCATGATCCAGGGCTACAAGCTGGAGGAAGCCGATTACCGCGGCGAGCGGTTTGCGGACTGGCCGAGCGACCTGAAAGGCAACAACGACCTGCTGTCGATCACCCGGCCGGATATCATCAAGGCGATTCATACCGCCTACCTTGAAGCCGGCGCCGACATCATCGAAACCAACAGTTTCAACGCCACGCCGGTGGCAATGGCCGACTATGCGATGCAGGCGCTGTCCGCCGAAATCAACACGGCGGCGGCCCGTGTGGCCCGCGAAGCGGCCGACGTCATGACCGTCAGAACGCCGGACAAACCGCGTTTCGTCGCCGGCGTGCTGGGTCCGACCAACCGCACCTCCAGCATTTCGCCGGACGTCAACGACCCGGGGTTCCGCAACATCTTTTTCGATGAGTTGGTCGATGCCTACTACGAATCCACCGGCGCGCTGATCGCCGGCGGCGTCGACATCATCCTGATCGAAACCGTGTTCGACACGCTCAACGCCAAGGCGGCGGTGTTCGCCGTGAAAAAGTACTTCGACGATCACGGCGTCGAGTACCCGATCATGATCTCCGGCACCATCACCGACGCCTCCGGCCGCACGCTCACCGGCCAGACCAACGAGTCCTTCTGGAACTCGCTGCGGCACGCCGAGCCGCTGTCGTTCGGCCTGAACTGCGCGCTGGGGCCCAAGGAACTGCGTCCTTATATAGAGGAACTGGCGGCGATCGCCGACACGCATGTCTCGGCCCACCCCAATGCCGGTCTGCCCAACGACCTGGGCGGTTACGACCTGACACCCGCCGACATGGCCAAACACATCGACGAATGGGCCGCCAGCGGCTTTCTCAACATCGTCGGCGGCTGCTGCGGCACCACGCCCGCGCACATCCAGGCCATCGCCGAGGTGGCGGGGAAACACAAGCCACGCACTATTCCCGAATCCAAACCGGTGATGCGCCTGTCCGGCCTGGAAGCGCTGAACATCGACGAGGACTCGCTGTTCGTCAACGTCGGCGAACGCACCAACGTCACGGGTTCGGCGGCGTTCCTGCGGCTGATCAAGGCGGGCGATTTCGAAACCGCGCTGGACGTCGCCCGTCAGCAGGTGGAAAACGGCGCGCAGATCATCGACATCAACATGGACGAAGGCATGCTCGAGTCGGCCGCCG
>DASVCP010000300.1:0-7635 GCA_036381555.1 Gammaproteobacteria bacterium | reverse complement strand
CTGTTTGGGCGGATTATGTGAAGCTTAGGGCATGTCCTTGAGTGCTTTCAGAGGCAGCACCTTGACGACTTTGCGAGCGGGCTTGGCTTTAAAGATGGTTTCTTCGCCAGTGAACGGATTGATGCCTTTGCGGGCTTTCGTGGCCGGCTTTTTGATAACCTTGATTTTCATGAGGCCCGGGACGCTGAACACGCCGGGACCGCGGGATTTCAGATTTTTTTCGATGAGGCCGGACAACGAGTCAAAAACGGCGGCAACTTGCTTGCGGCTCAGCTCGGTTTCTTCCGCAATATGGGCGTAGATTTCTGACTTGGTTGGCGGCTTGGGTGCAGCTTGATTTTTTTTAACGGCCATTTAAGAACTCCTGAGTTATATGAACTTCAGGCGGGAAAGATAGCACATTTTGTAAATTAGGCCATATAAAAAACGCTGAAAACGCCTTTTTTTAGGGGCAAGCGCCTGAAGCGGCGCAGGCTTATGCATTATTATTTTGTGGTTTCAGGCGTTTTTTGGAACCGATAGAGGGCAATTTCGGCCAGAAGATTTGGCGCCAGTTCGATCAGGGCGTTGCTTCGGTGGCTGTAGTCCACCGCCGTGCATTGGAGTATATGGATCCTTTTTTCAGCGCAAAGCGTTTCAAAATCGCGCAAGGTGCAAAGATGGATGTTAGGGGTATCGTACCAGTTGTGCCCCAGCGCGCGGGTCACAGGCATACGGCCGCCCAGCGCAAATTGAAAACGGCAGCGCCAGTGGCCCATGTTGGGGAAAGAGACGATACCTTGACGCCCCACTCTTAACATTTCATCGATGAGTTTGGCCGGGAAATGCATGGCCTGTAGCGACTGGGTGATGACGACGTAATCAAACGAATCGGCATCGAATTCCGACAGGCCGGCATCGAGGTCGGTTTGAATGACATTAACGCCTTTGTCGATGCATTCGATGATGTGCGCAGGATCGATTTCGATGCCGTAGCCGGTTACGTTTTTATGGGTTTGCAGGTGGGCGAGCAGAGTACCGTCGCCGCAGCCGAGGTCGAGTACGCGACTGCCGGGTTCGATCCATTCGCTGATCAGGTTTAAGTCGACGCGCATCCTGTTGCAGTTCCTAGGGCGGTGAAGTTGCAAACCGGTTCGCTTCGTGGCGAATGCGGCGAAGGTATCGCGACAAAACTTCCATATACTGCGGATTTTTCAACAAGAAGGCATCGTGCCCCTGGTTGACATCGATCTCGGCATAACTGACGTCCAGGTCGGCATCCAGCAATGCTTTGACAATTTCACGTGAGCGGGCCGGTGAAAACCGCCAGTCGGATGTGAACGAAATGACCAGGAATTTGCACTTCGCCCGCGAGAAAGCGGCCGCCAGGTTGTTTTGGTATGCGCTTGCCGGATCGAAATAGTCCAGTGCTTTGGTCATTAACAAGTAAGTGTTGGCATCGAAGCGATCGACGAAGGATTGCCCCTGGTGGTGCAAATAACTTTCCACCTGGAACTCGACATCGTAGGAGTAATTGAATTTTTCCTGTCGGAGTTCGCGGCCGAACTTGCCGCCCATGGCGTCATCTGACTGGTATGTGATGTGCCCAAGCATTCTCGCCAGCCTTAAGCCTCTGGCCGGGACCGCATTATGGTCATAGTATCGACCGTCCTGGTAGTCGGGATCGGAAAGAATGGCTGCCCGGGCAACTTCGTTAAAGGCGATGTTTTGTGCCGTGAGTTTGGGCGCCGCCGCAACGATAATGGCGTGACGCAGTTTGTCCGGATAATCAATCGACCACTGCAAGGCTTGCATGCCGCCCAGGCTGCCGCCGATAACAGCGGCCCATTGCGTGATGCCCAGTCGCTCCATAAGCCGCATCTGGCTTGTTGCCCAGTCTTTCACGGTAACAATGGGAAATTCCTGGCCGTAAGGACGGTTGGTCAGGGGATTGATGGAGGCCGGGCCGGTGGAGCCGCGGCAGCCACCAAGGTTATTCAGGCACACGACAAAAAAGTGCCGGGTATCTATGGGTTTGCCGGGTCCGATTGCCGTATCCCACCAGCCCGGTTTTTCGTCTTCCGGTGTGTGGTACCCGGCGGCATGATGATCGCCGGACAGCGCGTGGCAAACCAGTACGGCATTGTTTCTCTCGCGATTGAGTTCTCCGTAGGTTTCGATAACCAGGTCATATTCATTCAACACCTTGCCGCTCTCAAGCTGTAGCGGTTGCTCGAAATGCAGTGTTCGAGGTTGAACAATGCCAACAGAATCAGGTGGAATGGTTTTAGGCATCAGTCTCGATGAGCGTACAGCCGACCCCGGAGAAACGCGTAAGTCTAATCTTGCGGGCCGCGGCTTGCAATATTCCAGTTGCTCTGAGGAGAGATCCAGTCCGGAAGTTGTTCCGGGTTGTCGATCGAGACTGTTTTGTAGCGCGAGCGGCTTCCCTGTTGCAGTCGCACCGCTTTCTTCGGGACTGAAAACAGCTTTGACAGAAACGCGACAAGCTGTTCGTTTGCTTTACCTTCAATGGGAGGTGCTTTAACACTGATTTTCAGGTAGTTATCGTGAAATCCGGCAAAAGCGTTCCTGGAAGCGTTGGGCTGAATGTATATGTGCAGCGTGAGGATATTGCCCCGCCATTGAAAGCCTTGGTCCCGCAAGTTGTCAGCCCAATGAATAAATAGGCGGCAGAATGATCATTTTTGACAGTTGGATGATCAGGATGACTACCAGCGGCGAAAAATCAAAACCTTCGATCGACGGCAGCAACCGCCGCACCGGTCTCAGCAGGGGCTCGTTAAGCTGGTATAAGAGCACGCTGACCGGATTGTACTGTTGCGGTGCGATCCAGCTCAACAGCACTTGGATGATGATCGAGACCAGGTAAATGTTAAGAAACAAGGCGACAAGGTCGCCGACGGCGCGCGGTAGTACCGTCATCGGTGTAATGAGAAATCCGGCAATAAGATACATCAACACAACCTTGGCGATGGCAAGCAACAGCAACAACACCAGCGAAGCTGTGTCGATGCCGCCAATCGCGGGTATTATGCGACGTAACGGAATGACGGGGGGATTGGTGACTTTCACGATAAAGCGTGAAACAGGATTAAAGAAGTCTGCATGGACCCATTGCAGTAGGAATCGCAACATCACGGCGAGCATGTAGAGAAAGAAGAGGGTTTCAATCAGGTAAACAACAGGATTGATAAAGTAAGAACTTCCCATCGGTTAAGGTCCTTGGTTAATGTTGATCGAGCTGCACGGCCAATGCCTCGGCTCGATCGCGGGCGGCGCTGATGGCTTTTCTGAACAAATCGACGAAGCCGCCTTGTTGGAGCACTTCCAGGCCTCTTTCAGTGGTGCCGCCTTTGGACGTTACTTGTTCGCGCAGCCTGGCGACCGGTTCGGCGTCTTCCAACGCCATTTTGGCGGCGCCAAACACGGTTTGCAAACAAAGCAGCCTGCTCTGCTCCGGGCTGAGACCTAGAGATTCCGCCGCGCTTTGCATGGCTTCGATAACGAGAAAAATATAAGCGGGTCCGCTGCCGGAGACGGCGGTAACGGCATCAATCTGGCTTTCATTATCCAGCCACAGTGTCAGGCCGACCGCTCGCAGTACGGATTCGGCGAAGTTGCGTTGCGACTCTGTTACGGTGGCATTGGCGTACAAGCCGGTGGCGCCGGCTTGAATTAACGCGGGAGTATTGGGCATGCATCGAACAATGGCAAGGTCGCTTGCCAGCCATCGCTGGATGCTGGCCACCCGAATTCCTGCGGCGATGGAGATGACGAGCGGCCGGAGTCGGGCCAATTGATTGCTGATGGGTTCGACAGCGCTACGGAGCACCTGGGGCTTTACCGCCAGCACGATACAGTCGCAGCCGGGCAGCATATTGGCGGAATCCGCACTGATTTGTATGTCGAAGGCTTGTTTTAGCCGTTGTCGTTGTTCAGGCGCAGGGTCGCAAACCCGGATTTTCGAAGGATCGTAACCGTCCTGTAACAACCCCCCAATCAGGCTGCGAGCCATATTGCCGCCGCCGATAAAACCAATCGTTTTGTGCATGATCACCCGTCAAACCGTTTTAAAAAACAACTGGACGGGCATTATAACTGATCGGAGCGGTCAGGACCGCTTGAGCGTTCCGGATCGTCGAATAAGCTACCGCCGTTCTCCGAAGATTGCCGTACCAACCCTTACGATGGTGGCACCTTCCGCGATGGCCGCGGTTAAATCGGCGCTCATGCCCATGGACAGGGTGTCCAGTGACAGGCCCTCTGCATTCAGCAGGGTTTGCCAGTTCCGCAGCTGGCGAAAGAGCCGGCGTTGGCCTTCGAACGTGTCCTGACGACTGGGAATCGCCATCAGGCCACGCAGTCGAATGCGGGGCAAATTTATGATCTGGCCGGCGAGCACGGGCAGTTCTGCCGGTCTGACGCCGCCCTTACCGGCTTCGTTTTCCAGGTTAACCTGCAGGCAGACGTTCAACGGTTTAAAGTTATGCGGCCGTTGGTCGCTTAACCGTTTGGCGATTTTTAAACGGTCGACACTGTGTATCCAGTCGAAGTATTCGGAAAGCGGGCGAGTTTTGTTGGCCTGAATTTGCCCGATAAAGTGCCAGGTGATGGGTAAAGCCTTTAAGGTTTGGATCTTGGGCAGCGCTTCCTGCAAGTAATTCTCGCCGAAGTCCCGCTGGCCCAGATCAAAGGCCATGGCCACTGTTTCAGGCGGTTGAGTTTTGCTGACAGCCAGCAGTTGTACTGAGGAGGGAATGCGATTAAATTCCTGCTCTGCTTTGCTGATTTGTTCGCGTACCAGCGTCAGGCGGTGAGCTAAAGTTTGCATGATGGCAAGGATCGCAGTAATTTACAGGTATTCAGGAAAGCCATTATAGTGTCGGGATGCCCTTTGGACATAAGGGGCCTCTAAAAATAATACTGACAATCTATCTAGGTTTGGAAAAGCTATGGACATTGCCCAATTATTGGCTTTTAGCGTCAAAAACAATGCTTCCGACCTGCATTTATCGGCCGGTTTGCCGCCAATGATCCGCGTGGACGGAGACGTCCGCCGAGTGAATGTCGATCCCATGGATCATAAGCAGGTGCACGCCATGGTTTACGACATTATGAATGACAAGCAACGCAAGGATTACGAGGAGTTTCTGGAAACCGACTTTTCCTTTGAAATTCCGGGGTTGGCCCGGTTCCGTGTGAATGCGTTCAATCATCACCGGGGAGCCGGCGCCGTATTTCGTACCATTCCTTCGAAAATTCTCAGTCTGGAAGAGCTGAAGGCTCCAAAAATCTTCCAGACCATCTCCGAATATCCGAGGGGGATCGTGTTGGTGACCGGGCCGACAGGGTCGGGTAAGTCCACAACTCTGGCGGGCATGATCAATTATAAAAACGAGACAGAGCATGGCCATATTCTGACAGTGGAGGATCCGATCGAGTTTGTGCATGAAAGTAAAAAGTCGCTGATAAATCAACGAGAAGTACATCGGGACACACTGGGTTTTAACGAAGCGCTAAGATCGGCGCTTCGCGAGGATCCTGATACCATTCTTGTCGGGGAAATGCGCGACCTGGAGACCATTCGCCTGGCGTTGACCGCGGCGGAAACAGGACACTTGGTATTCGGCACGTTGCACACCAGCTCGGCGGCAAAAACCATTGACCGTATTATCGACGTATTTCCGGCGGCCGAGAAAGACATGGTGCGGGCGATGTTGTCGGAGTCGCTGCGTGCGGTGATTTCGCAAACTCTGTTAAAACGCGTCGGGGGCGGGCGTGTGGCGGCGCATGAGATCATGATCGGCACGCCGGCGATCCGCAATCTGATCCGCGAGGCCAAAGTGGCCCAAATGTATTCCGCGATTCAAACGGGGCAGAGTATTGGCATGCAGACGTTGGATCAGAACCTGAAGGAGTTGGTGACCAAGGGTATTGTTTCCCGTGCCGAGGCTCAATATAAAGCAGCCAACCCGGATACCATTTGATGTGTCTATAAGTTACCTGGAGCGAGGCGACTATGGATCGTGATAAGGCGATAAAATTCATGCACGATCTGTTGCGCATGATGAAGAGCAAGAACGGTTCCGATCTTTACATCACCGCGGGCGCGCCGCCTTCCATGAAAATCGACGGCAAATTGACCCCCGTGGCCAAGCAGAAGCTGATGCCCGAGCACACGCAGGAGCTGACACGGGCGATCATGAATGACAAGCAGATTTCCGAATTCGAGGCGACCAACGAGTGTAATTTTGCGATCAGTCTGCCGAATGTTTCGCGCTTCCGCGTCAACGCCTTCATACAGCGCGGCAGCGTAGGTATGGTTATCCGTATTTTGACTTCGCATATTCCTTCGTTCGAGGACTTGAGGCTGCCGCCCGTTTTGAAAGATATCGCGATGACAAAACGGGGATTGGTGGTGTTTGTCGGCGCCACCGGTTCGGGCAAGTCGACGTCGCAGGCGGCTTTCATCGATTATCGCAATGTCAACAGCTTCGGTCACATTATTACCATCGAAGATCCGATTGAGTATGTGCATACTCACAAAGGCTGTATTGTTACGCAGCGCGAAATCGGAACCGATACCGAGAACTGGGAAATTGCGCTGAAGAACACTTTGCGGCAGGCACCCGATGTGATTCTTATTGGAGAAGTGCGGGACCGTGAAACGATGGAACATGCCATCATGTTCGCCGAAACCGGTCATTTGTGTTTGTGTACCTTACACGCCAACAATACCAATCAGGCGATGGATCGTATTCTGAACTTCTTTCCCGAAGACCGTCGCGAACAGCTGCTGATGGATTTGTCCTTGAACGCCAAGGCCGTGGTTTCCCAGCGCCTGGTTCGTACCACCGATGGCACGGGACGCCGCGCGGCGGTTGAAATTCTGATCAATACGCCTCTTATGGCCGATTTGATTCTGAAAGGCGATATACCGGGCATGAAGGAGTTGATGGGGCGCTCGCAAGAGCACGGCATGCAGACGTTCGATATGTCGTTGTTCGACCTTATTGAGGAAGGCGCCATCGGTGTTGAGGAAGGCCTGCGGAATGCCGATTCGGTCAACGATCTGCGATTGCGTTTGAAACTTGAAGGCAAGCGGCATCAAAAAACCGATTTGTTTGAAGAAGTTAAGAACCTGAAAATCCAAGGCGGCGATACATGAGCGCGCTTGACCCTTACTTAAAGCTGATGGCCGAGAAAGAAGCCTCGGATTTGTTCTTTACGACCGGCGCCCCTCCCAGCATTAAAATCCAAGGCGTCATCCGGCCGGTGAGTAAAGCCAAGCTTGAGCCCGGCATGGCAAAAAAACTGGCTTACAGCCTGTTAAGCGACGACCAGAAGGAAGACTTCGAAGACAACCTGGAGTTGAACATCGGCGTGAGCCGGACGGGGTTGGGGCGTTTTCGCGTCAACCTTTATACTCAGCGCGGCGAAGTTTCGATGGTGATCCGCTATATCAAGTCTCACATTCCCAAGATCGAAGAGTTGGGGCTCCCTGCTGTATTGAAGTCGTTGGTCATGGAGAAGAACGGGCTTATATTGATGGTCGGTTCCACCGGCGCGGGTAAATCCACCACGTTGGCGGCGATGATCGACCATCGCAACTCAAGCGCGCCCGGGCATATA
>DASVCP010000299.1:0-11298 GCA_036381555.1 Gammaproteobacteria bacterium | reverse complement strand
GAAGAGATCGAGCGGGTCGTCTACGAGTTGCAGCGTGAAATGACGGAGTCCGGCAAGATCGTTCGTTTCCAGGCTGAAGTTATCGAGCCGGACGGCACCAAGGCCAGCAACGAAGTTATACGGGTGGGCGCTTTTAACCTGGTGTCCGGCGGCAAATACCTCGATTACGATCCCAATACCCAGACCCTGGCCGTGTTGGCGCGTCAACCGGCTTCCCGGTTTGTTGCCACGGCCGAAGAGCTGACCGACGCGGAAGGAGAGGAGTATGTACGGTTCGCTCTGGACCCGTCGCGCGGCTCGATTTTGTCGTTGCTGGTGCAGGTACCCAGCTGGTTTGAGCGGGCAACCGAGCAAGGCGGTCTGGTGGGCTGGATAATTATCTTCCTGGGGATTTTTGGACTGGCTGTTGCCTTCTGGCGGTGGATGGCCATCGGCGCGGTTGCCCGCAAAGTAAACGCCCAGATCGGTAGCGCGACCGCTTCAGAAGACAATCCCTTGGGCCGCGTACTGTCCGTTTACGAGAAAAACCGCAAGGTGGATACCGAGACCCTCGAGTTGAAGCTTGACGAAGCCATTCTCAAGGAGACCCCGGCGCTCACTAAATATGTCAGCTTTCTCAAGATTGTCGCGGTGGTGGCGCCCCTGTTGGGTCTGCTGGGTACTGTAACCGGTATGATTCTGACCTTCCAGGCGATTACCCTGTTTGGCGCCGGGGACCCGAAGCTGATGGCCGGCGGTATTTCCCAGGCGCTGGTGACGACCATGTTGGGTCTTTGGGTGGCCATTCCGATGACCTTGTTGCACAGTTTCGTCAACACGCGCAGTAAGGCTGTTATCCATATTCTGGAAGAGCAAAGTGCCGGCATAGTCGCCGCGCATAACGAGAAGGCCCGCGGATAAACCATCAGACAAGGCGTAGAAGCAATGTACGCGCTATTTGAAATTTGGGAGAGTATCCGCAGCTTCCTGGAGATGGGCGGCGTCATCCTGATCTGGATCGGGGCGCTGACCTTCTTCATGTGGACGCTGATTCTGGAGCGTGTCTGGTATTTGAGGACGGAGCACAAAACCCAGGTTTCTCATGCCCTGGAAGCATGGGAGGCCCGCAAGGAGCGCAAATCATGGAACGCCAGGCAGATCCGGCAGGCCATGATTTCGCAGGTGTCCGAGCACTTGAATTCCACGCTGCCCCTGATTAAAACCTGTGTAGCCGTTTGCCCCCTGCTGGGGTTGTTGGGCACCGTGACGGGGATGATCCAGGTGTTCGATGTGATGGCATTCACCGGCAGCGGCAATGTGCGCTCGATGGCTTCCGGCGTGTCAATGGCGACCATTCCGACCATGGCCGGCATGGTGGCGGCGATTTCCGGAATAATGGGCGATACCTATCTCAGCCGTAAAGCCCAGGCCGAGCATGAGCTGCTGGAAGACCACTTAACGATGGATCACTGAGGATCCCGTCATGCGTAAATCCACTTTAGCCAAAGAAGACGAAGCCACGATAGATATGACGCCCATGCTGGACGTTGTGTTTATCATGTTGATTTTCTTCATCGTCACCTCCTCATTTATCAAGGAGGCAGGCATCAATGTCGCCAAACCGGAAGCGGAAATGGCGGAGAGGAAAGATCTCACCAGCATGCTGATCGCTATCAACAAGGCCAACGAAATCTGGATTGATCGGCGGCGTATTGATCGGGATGCGGTCAAACCGGTGATTACCCAACTCTATGCCGAGAACCCCAAGGGCACCGTCGTGGTCCAAGCTGACAGGGATTCGAACGCAGAAACAGTGATGTTCGTAATGGACGCGGCCCGCGAGGCCGGTGTGAACGATATCGCAATAGCAGCATTGGAAAAATAGCCATGGTTATGAGATATGTCACCGCGATACTGTTGGCCCTCGGGGTAACTTATGGGCTGTTGTTTATCATGTCCCAGTTGATTGCCTCCGGAAATGAGGTGCTGACAGAAGATGACACGGGCATCATAGTCGATTTCGTCCGTATCAAGCAGGATGAAACCGTACGCACCAAGAAGCGGGACGTGGAAAAGCCGGAGAAACCGGTGCCGCCACCCGCCGTGCCGAAACCCCAGATTGACCTCGCCAAGGTGAATTTAAAGACAAATACGGGCGTTAATTTCAGTACAAATCTGAACATTTCCGCTGACAGTCTGGCCGCCAGTGACGGCGATTACCTGCCGATCGTGAAGGTTGCGCCAGTTTATCCCAGACGGGCGTTGTCGAGGGGAATCGAGGGTTACGTGATCCTCGAGTTCATGGTCACGAAACTCGGTACGGTGGATAATATCCAGGTTGTGGAGGCCAATCCGCCCGGATATTTCGAGCGGGCGGCGATTAAGGCCGCTTCCCGGTTCAAATACAAGCCCAAAGTGATCAACGGGGAACCGGTCGACGTGGCGGGTGTACGCAATCAGATTACCTTTAAGATTGACGATAACACCAAGGCCGGCGACGATTAGATTTCAGCTTGACGGGAACAGGCCGATATGGTTTCCATGATGAAGCCTGTAGGGTGATGCTATGTTGAAAATCCCAGTCGACAAAAACCCGGCCAGAGTAATCGCAATTTTTCTGTTGCTGCCGATATGCCTGGCAGGACAAGCCCAGCAAAGTGAAGAAATCAAGGACCTCGTCAGGCAGGCTTCCAAGGAATGCCGGGAAGCCAAGTTGCAGCGGCGCTCCAATTTACAGCAGGCGCAGGACCATTTTAAGGCCTATGTCGAACTGTTGAACCGGGCCATCGCCATTCAGCCGGACCTGCTCGACAATCCGGACAGCGATACCCAACGGGTGCTGGATTTTTGCAATGTCGTCAAAAGTGATCTGGACCGGGCGGTGGCTTTGCCGCTGTTTGAGCGGGGAATACGCGAATGTGGCGAAGCCCGCGTTTTGATATCCAATGCCGCTTTCGATGAAGCGCGTGAAAAGTACAAGCTGTATCGAGAATATAAGGAAGGCGCCCTGGTAATCAGCGATAGCGTGCTCCAGGTCCATGAGAATTCGTATGAAATCCATCTGTGCGATCGTCTGGGAGAGGATATCGCGCAAGCGGAAGCGGAGTATCAGAAGCAATTGCGCCAAGCCGCAGTGGCTGACAGGCAGGATGCTTTTCAGGATGTTTTGGACAGCCTCGCGCAGGCCGACCGTCAGTGTCGCGGCGCCCGGGATCTGATAAACGACAAAGACAGTTATAATACTCAGACCATTGCCCAGGTTGAGGCACTGGCCGGTGAGGCTGCAAAGATCCGCGATGCCGCGGTGCTGCAACGCGATAAACTGCTCGCCGGCGGTCAAAATCCCAGCCAGTCGGTCAGTACGAGGATCTCCGCTGCTCTGACAGGAATCCAGGAGTGTCAGGGTGCTATTCCATCAGGACTGGCTCGCGTCAAGGCCACCCTGGTTGCCAAATCAAATGCGGCCGGCTCGGGGGCGGCGGGAAGCAAGGCGAGCCAGGTTAATCAGGAAATCCGGCAGATTGTCGGTGCTCCGGCCGATTACCCCCGGCGTGCGCTCAGAAGGAACATTGAGGGCTCTGTGCTTGTCAGTTTTACTGTCACCAAATCGGGAGATGTGACGGATATACAGGTTGTTGAAGCCGATCCTGCGGGGTATTTCGAGGAATCGGTGATCGAGGCGGTTGAGAAATACAAGTTCCAGCCGCGGATAGTGAACGGGAATCCCGTGGAAACGCAAGGGGTTTCTCGAAGAGTCGTTTTTAAACTGCAATAATTGAAAGTTTGAGCAGGTTTGCCAACTGGAGAGAGATATGAAGCGTGCAAGAATGAGGCTGAAGAATCTTGTTTGGAGCGGCACGGCAGCCTTTTTTATGTTGGCTGGCGGATCGCTATTGCCCGCATTCGTGCAACCGGATTCGGCGCAGGGCGTGGTATTTGCCCAGCAGGGCGAGAAATCGGACACGGATAGCGGCAGAAAAACACGTCGCACCCCTGCTCTAAAGGAGAAGACATACAAGGCGCTGGCCGAAGCGCAAACCGCATTCGATGCGTCCAATTATGCCGGTGCGTTGGAAATCCTCAATAACCTCAAGGCGGATCAAGGACTTAACAGTTATGAGCGGGCGATGACCTGGAATTACATCGCCTATGTGTATTCGGGGCAGGAGAAGTACCAGCAGTCGATCAACGCTTTCAAGCAGGTTTTGGCGCAGCCGGAAATCCCCGAGGCGCTGGAGCAGCAGACACTATACGCTCTGGCGCAGTTGTATCTGGTGACCGATAATCAAAAAGAGGCGATAACAGTATTAAAAAAATGGTTCACTCTGACGCCGAATCCTTCGCCCGATGCCTATGTTCTGCTGGCGCAGGCATACTTTCAGCTGGACGATTACAAGTCAGCGGTAGCCGAAGCTGAAAAAGGCCTGGCGGCAACTTATAAACTTGGCGAACAACCCAAGGAATTACTCTTGCAACTGTTGCGGGCGGGTTATGTTGAACTCGACAACAATCCAAAGCTGATTGACGTGTTGGAGCTGCTCGTGAAACTGTATCCCAAGGGGGATTATTTCGCCCACTTGTCCGCATTGTATGGAGAGCGGGGAGATGAGGTCCGGCAGTTACTGACACTGGAAGCGGCTTACGATGGCGGTTATCTGGACAAGCAAAATCAATACGTCGCTTTGGCGTCGCTGTTATTGAGCAACGACGTCCCCTACAAGTCCGCCAAAGTGCTGACACAAGGTATCGACAAGAAGATCGTTGAGGAAAGTGTTAATAATTTGCGTCTTCTGGCCGAGGCTTGGCGCCTGGCGCAGGAACACCAGGATGCGATCAAGGTATTGCAGAAAGCGGCCAAGAAAGCCGAAGATGGGGAACTGTATATCCGGTTGGGGCAGTCATATGCCGAACTTGATGAGTGGCAGAACTGTATCAACGCAATGCGGGAAGGCTTGAAAAAAGGCAAGCTTGATCGGCCGGACCAGGCAAATTTGACTCTTGGCCAGTGCTTGTTCAATGACAATGATTTGGACGGTGCTATTGCGGCGTTTACTCGCGCCCGGACGGATGAGCGTAGCCGGAAGTTTTCCGATCAGTGGATCACTTTCCTGAAGAACGAAAAGGACAGACGTCAACGTCTGGCCAATTCGCTGATGTAATAATCTCAACAGTTTAGCTTTTTGACATTTAAAACAGCGGCAGAAACTTAAACGATGCCTCTGCATCGTTTAAGCTCCTGTCGCATTATTTATTCAATGATGTCCGATGCCGGATAACGGTAAACTTACTTTTTCGCAAGTCATTAAAAGTATCCTGATGTCGTTTTTCGGGGTGCAAAAAGAAAGTATTAGAGAGCGGGATTTCGAGCAGGGCAAGCCTCTCCACTTTATTGTCGTCGGGATCATTCTTACGATTTGCTTTATCCTTATTCTGGTGGGCATGGTGAGGTTTGTTCTCTATCTTGCGGGAGTCTGACGCGTGGTAAAGGAATACGCACGCGAGCTACATGAGCAGCTGATTGCACTTGGAAGTGCGCACGAGCGCTCGCAACCCGCCGAAACGGCGGAGATGCTCAAGGCGCTGAGGCAATGGCGGGCGGCACGAATGCAGGCGACATATGGAGACTTGTATCAGACGCCGCGCTATCGCCCCGCCGTTGATTTTCTCGTCAATGATCTATTCGGAACGGATAAACTGGGTGTCCGGGCTTCGCAGCTGCAACAAGCGGAATCGGCTATGGTTAAAGTGATGCCTGATACATTGCTGGGCCTGACGGCGAAAGCCGTCCATTTAACCGCTTTAACCGTTGAGTTGGATGTCATACTGGCTGAGCAAATGAAGAATAGCGGAGCAGGGGCTGAAGAGTTGACGGGAGACGTTGTTGCCGGGTCCCTGCGGTTATACGGCGACTATCAACGATATAAACAGCAAATTACTTTGGTCGAAACGGTTGGCGGGGAGATCGATACCGCTGTGCATAAACCTTTTGTCGCCATGGCCTTGCGCATGTGCCGTAAGCCGGCACACCTGATGGGCCTGGCGGACTTGCAGGATTTTCTGGAGCGCGGTTTTGCGGCTTTCAAAAACATGAAAGGAGCGAGTGAATTCCTCGCGACTTTTAAAAAACGGGAAATGACCATTCTGGATAATGTGTTCTCCGGCCGGGAAAATCCTTTCGAACTTGAGGGGTAGTCAAAAGAACTCAAGAGCACTAACCACAGAGAACCCAGAGTTAAATAATGATTGCATTATAGAAGTTGCAACAACTTCAAACCCATTCTTGATAGCCTCTTATGGTTTTTTAAACATTGGAATTCTTTATCTTTTGCTCCGTGCACTCTGTGCTCTCTGTGGTTAAAATTTTCTTAAATCGGTTTTTCTTGATGCCAGACGGTCGGCCAGGCGGGTGGGTTCCGGGAGCTTGTAGCGTGTTACGAAGCGCATAACGCATTCAACTGCGGACTCAAGGGCGATCTTATGACCGCTGGAAATGTATAAAGGATTTACGTTGACCCGTGTCCGCAGTACCGCTCCGACAGTTTCTCCATTATCCACGAGCGGTACCCAAGCGCCGCGCGTATTGGGAACGGTCTGGTGCCGGCCGACAAGCCGGCTTTTGCCGACGCCAATGCTGGGCAAGCCGGTGAGTATACCCAAATGCGACGCGATGCCCAGCCGTCGTGGATGAGCATATCCCTGGCCGTCACAAAAGAGCATTTGCGGAATGGTTTTGATTTTTTCCAGTGCGTCGATTATTGCGGGTATCTCCCGGAATGAAAGCAAGCCCGGAACATAAGGAAATTCGGTGGGACGCCTGGCGATCGTCCGTTCGATATCCTGAAGTGTATTCGAATCCAGTATGCACACGGCAGCCCGGGTTATACGGCCATTGTCTTCGAAGCCCACGTCGATTCCCGCAACGAATTGAATCTTATCGAAAGTGTCGTGACGAATGACTTTGTCGGCCAGCGTTTTCTGAATTTCGATAGCCGCCGACGGCGTGACATTCCAGTTATGAAGTCGAGTGACGTGGATCATTGCCGTGGGACTTAAATTCGGAAAGGATCGAAGTGTTTCTTTTAAAAAAATGTATAGTTGACGCCGAGGCCGATAAGGATGAAGGCGACCAGCCGCTGCATGATCTTTTCAGGCATACGGTTGGCTGCCTTGGTTCCCAGCCAAATGGCGGGTAGTGAACCCAGCAGCAGGCCCGCCAACAAATTAAAGTCGACATTTCCCAGATGCAAGTGACCCAGGCCCGCAACCGCGGTCAGTGGAACGGCGTGGGCAAGATCGGTGCCGATTACCTGTATCATGGGCAGACGTGGATACAGAACCATTAGGACTGCCGCGCCAAAAGCGCCGGCACCCACCGAAGAGAGTGTCACCAGTGCGCCCAGCGATATCCCTGTTACGATGGTTAGCAGGGTTGCGTGCTGGTGCTCGAACTCTGCGAGAGCCGATTTGCCGCTGGCCAGGTAGTCGCGCTCATGCAGCAGGAACGTTCGAAAAAACAACACCAACGACGTCAGTATTAACATAACGCCTAGTGTCGTTGTCAGTATCGGACTGTAGTCGATTCCCCGAGTGTGCAAATGCTTCAGGAGTGCCATGGTAACGACAGAAGCAGGCAGGCTTCCCAACAGGAGATTGCGGACAATTTTCCAATTTACCGTACTTTGACGGGCATGGGCGATAACACCGCCGGCTTTTGTGATGGCCGCATAAAGCAGATCGGTGCCGATGGCTACCGTAGGGGTGAAGCCGAACGCCAGCAGGATAGGAGTCATGAGCGAGCCTCCACCCACTCCCGTCATGCCGACGACGAAACCTACACTGGCGCCCGCAAGAGCATAAAGTAAAAAATCGTACAAGGGGCGCTTATTCTTATAAACCTACAAGGCCCATGAATATATCGGCTTGCAAGGCATGCCTGAAAGAACATTTAATTATATCGTTATAAAATACAGGAGGGTGGTCAAAAGCCGCGGGCTCTTCAAAGAGACTTGATCTTGTCGGCCTGTTTGCGGAGTGTCTGCACTGAAGATTCGGATTCCGTCAGCCGGTCGCGCTCTTTTTCCACTATCTCGGGTGGAGCGTTGTCGACGAACTTGGAGTTGGCGAGCTTCTGGCGCAACCGGGCGCAATCCTGTTCAAGTCGCTCAATGTCTTTATGAAGTCGGTTTAGTTCCGCTTCTTTATCGATCAAACCGGCCAAGGGGATGAGAATTTTCATTTCCCCTGCGAGCGCGATAGAGGCTTCAGGCGCCTTGTCTGTTCCGGAAAGCCACGTCATCGATTCAATTCTGGCCAGCGCTCTCAGATAATCGCGGTAGGTTTCAACGCGTTGCCTGTCACTGTGCGTGCCGCCTTCGAGCAGCACCGGCAACGGTTTGCCAGGAGGGATGTTCATTTCGGAGCGAATACGGCGTATGCCGATTACGAAAAGCTTCAGCCATTCAATTTCGGAAGTCGCTTCCGGATCGATCTTGGAGCCGTCACAGACGGGATAACGCTGCAGCATGATGCTTTCACCCTTGGCGCCAGCCAAGGGTGCGATTTGCTGCCACAACTCTTCGGTGATGTAAGGTATTAGCGGGTGGGCAAGCCTGAGCAGGGCTTCCAGCACCCTCACCAGCGTTCTACGAGTCCCGCTTCTGGCGGCGACAGACATGTTTTCAGACTGCAGAACGGGCTTGGACAGCTCCAGGTACCAGTCACAGTATTCATTCCAGGTGAACTCGTAGATTTCCAATGCGGCAAGGTCAAAACGGTACTCATTAAAATGCCTGGCGACTTTTTCTTCGAGTGTTTGCAGTCGGGAAATGATCCAGCGGTCGGCAACCGAGAGCTCCACGGGATCGTCGGGATTCAGTCCCGTGTCTTCACTCTGGGTGTTCATCAGGACATAGCGGCAGGCGTTCCATAACTTATTGCAGAAATTACGATAGCCCTCCATACGTTGGATATCGAAGCGGATATCACGACCGGTCGAGGCCAGCGATGCCAGTGTGAATCGCAGCGCATCAGCTCCATAGCCCGGCATACCTTCGGGGAACTGCTTGCGGGTGTTTTTTTCTATTTTCGGCGCGTCTTCCGGCCGCATCAGGCCGGCGGTGCGCTTTTGCACGAGCTGTTCCAGTTCGATGCCGTCCATCAAATCCAGCGGGTCCAGAATATTGCCCTTGGACTTGGACATTTTCTGTCCGTGCTCATCGCGGATCAGCCCGGTGATATAAACTTCTCGGAATGGTACGTCGCCCATGAACTTCATGCCCATCATGATCATGCGCGCAACCCAGAAGAAGATAATATCGAAGCCGGTGACCAGTACCGAGGTCGGGTAATAAGTTTTTAATGCTTCGGTTTCCTCCGGCCAACCCAGCGTGGAAAAAGGCCAGAGCGCGGATGAGAACCAGGTATCCAAAACATCGCTGTCTTGCGTGAGTGGAACATTGTCATCGAGACCGTATTTTTTGCGGGTTTCCGCTTCATTGTGGCCGACATAGATATTGCCCTGTGAGTCGTACCAGGCGGGTATCCGGTGTCCCCACCACAGTTGCCTGCTGATACACCAGTCCTCTATGTTATGCATCCAGTTGAAATAGGTTTTACTCCAGTTTTCCGGAACGAAGCGAATACGGCCGTCTTCCACTGCCTGAATGGCCGGTTCCGCCAAAGGTTGGGTTTTCACAGACCATTGTTCGGTCAGGTAAGGTTCGATCACGGTCTGGGTGCGGTCGCCTCTGGGCACCATCAGCTTGTGAGGCTCGGTCTTTTCCAGCAGCCCTGCATTTTCAAGGTCGGCGATGATGCGTTTACGCGCTTCATAGCGATCAAGCCCCCGGTATTGAACCGGAGCGTTGTCGTTGATTTTGGCGTCCGGTGTAAAAATGTTGATCATTGGCAGCGAATGGCGCTGGCCGATGGCGTAATCGTTAAAATCGTGCGCGGGCGTGATTTTCACGCAGCCCGATCCGAATGCGGGATCGACGTAATCGTCGGCAATAATCGGAATCTGACGATCACATAAAGGCAGTGTCACTGTATGGCCGATCAGACGGCGGTAACGTTTGTCTTCGGGGTGCACCGCAACCGCGGTATCACCAAGCATGGTTTCGGGGCGGGTGGTCGCAACAACCAGGTATTCTTCGGTTCCGGTGAGCGGATAACGCATGTGCCAGAGGTGGCCGTTTTCCTCAGCGGCGATAACTTCGAGATCGGAAATAGCGGTGTGTAGCACGGGGTCCCAGTTGACCAACCGGGTGCCCCGGTAAATCAGGCCTTGTTCGTAAAGACGAACAAACACTTCCGTAACGGCCCTGGAAAGGCCCTCGTCCATGGTGAAGCGTTCCCGTGACCAGTCGGGAGAATCGCCCAGACGCCGCATTTGGCGGGTGATGGTGCCGCCTGACTGTTCTTTCCATTGCCAAACCCGTTTTACAAAGGCGTCACGGCCCAGTTGCCGGCGTGACTGCCCTTCCGCGGCGAGCTGGCGCTCGACAACCATTTGGGTGGCAATGCCGGCGTGATCAGTGCCCGGTTGCCACAACGTATTATCGCCGCGCATCCGGTGATAGCGGATCAGCGCATCCATCAGGGTGTGTTGAAAGGCATGACCCATATGCAACGTGCCCGTAACATTGGGGGGCGGGATCATGATGCAATAGGGTTGGCCGCGGCCGCCGGCGCTGAAGTAATTGCGTTGCTCCCAGAACCGATACCAGCGGTCCTCGATCGCCTGTGGGTCGTAGGTTTTTTGCATAACGAACGGCTGACGATGGAAAGTCGAAAAACGGGAATTATAACCGAATCAGGTGCATGCCCGTAAGTTTATTGGTTAGGACGGCCGAGGCGGCAAAAATCAGTTTTTATGGTTATCGGTTTTGTTTTGCGTGCTGTCTGCGGTCTGCAAGTGCTTTTGCAGCTCGATCATGATTTCGGCCGCCAGCGCCTGGCTGGTGGTCACCAGCTGAGGGTGGAGTTTTTTGTAAATGATTTTTTCCAGGATACGCTCGAATTTGGGAGGTAACTGTTGGCCGGCAATATTGTCTTTAAGATCGCCTTCCGCCGGCTCGGGCTGGATTGGTTGAGACGGCTGGCCTTCGTCCCCGGCAACGACTTCGGTGAGAGTCGGGATATTGTCCCGGTTTTTGGAAGAAAGCTTGATTGCCATATTAGGGCCTGTTAACACTATTTGAGTTAGCGATGCCGACACTGTTTTTGCGCCCAGCAAGGCAGAAGGAGCGCAGTGTAGTTATTCTACAGATACCGCTCCTTGCGTCCCTGCATCGCGGCATACGACCGCCAGGGATGGCG
>DASVCP010000298.1:0-3107 GCA_036381555.1 Gammaproteobacteria bacterium | reverse complement strand
GACAAAGACGCTGGTATTGCGGCCCCGGTTTTTCGCCATGTAAAGCGCATGATCCACACGCTGAAGAAACTGATCACTGTCGCTGTCTTTGCCGGGTTTGATGGAAGCCCCGCCGATACTGACCGTTACCCGGTTGACAGCGTCGTTGCGTCTATGTGGCATGGCGAGGAGCTCGACACGTTTATGAATGCGCGCGGCGATTTCCTTGGCGCCGGCTATATCGGTGTTAGGAAGAACCATCACAAATTCCTCACCGCCGAAACGGGCGACAAAATCCCGGGGACGTCTAATGACGCCAATAATCTCCTCGGCGATTCGTCTCAAGCAATGATCCCCCTGCAAATGGCCGAAGCTGTCGTTATAGCTCTTGAAGAGATCCACGTCGATCATAAGCGCAGAAAGCGTCGAGCTTTCCCGCATATGGTCGGCCCAAACCTCATCAAAACGGTGGTTGAAAAACCGGCGATTATAGGTGCCGGTAAGCTCATCGACCGTGGAAATACGTTGAAGCTCCTGGTTTGCCGCAGACAACCGGTTATTGGCGATCTGCAGGCGGTCGGCCAATAACTCCGACCGGTAACGGTAAATAAGGCTGTCAAGCAGGGCGCGGTTAAAGAGATGGCAGGAGAGCATTAACATCCCGATAAAAACAAAAACCAGCGAGCCGATCAACTTGACGGCGATGATTTCGGCGGCCAGGGCGTGGTAGGCGATGGGCGCCAGACTCAGCAGGATGTAAATGGAGTATGCACGCAAGTCGCTGGCTAAAATAGGTAAAGCCCCGCTCACCAGGCCTAAAATAAGTAAAGTGAAAACCATTTTGCTGCTGTCGGAAAGCTCCGGGAAATAAACAAGACCGGCAAAACCCATCAGGCCGGCGGTGGTGAAGGCGCCCCAAACAAAGAACTGGCGCCAAAAACGTGGATCAATTTCTTGATTGCGGGTAACTCTTTTGTAGCCGAAATAAGCGACAAAACGGGCAAGCAGGGCCGTTAGGATGGCTGCTCCCCAAATGAATGCCGACTTTGGAGAAATCTCGTCCCAAATCAGGAAACCGACCAGAACAATGGCCAACGCCAGCATTGAGCCGGTAACGGGAAACACCTCGTATGAAAAGCGAGTTTGCTCGCTTAGAATCTTTGGCGATATTTTGCCGGGCTTTTCGGGGAGTAATTTCACAGCCATTATCTGTTTTTACGTTATGCTGACGCCCTGATCTTAGCTATTCAAGCAATGTACAAAAATACACGCCAATATGCGAGCATGATTTAAACCAACGCTGTGCTGTCAAGTTCTTAATAATAGGCTAAAAACATGAAAAATGAGGAAAAATCGCTGCGAGACAGGCACATTGCGCTACCGGAAAGCCGTCAGCTGGATGTTTTGTCGGCGATGTTGGAAAAACGGGGCGCGCAAGTAATCCGGTGCCCGCTGGTTGCCATTCTCGACAATCCTGATCGCGGAGCCGTGCTGGAGTGGCTGCAAAGAGTTACCGAACGGCCGTTTGACGATTTCATAATTTTAACCGGCGAAGGATTGCGCCGTTTGAATGGATTTGCCCAAGGCGTGGGAAAAACCGATGAGTTTATTCGGGCGCTGGGTCAAATGAGAAAGATTGTCCGCGGGCCAAAACCCGGCCAGGCGTTGCGAGAGTTGGGGCTGAAACCTGATCTGGTCGCGGTTGAACCGACGACCGACGGTGTGATTGCCATACTGGGGGGGCAGGAACTGAAAGGTCGCCGCGTGGGAGTGCAGCTTTACGGTGAGGATCCCAACAAAAAGCTGATCGATTATCTGCGCTCCCGTAATGCCGATCCCGATGCCGTTTCACCCTATGTCTATGCTTCTGAAAGCGATGATGTGCAGGTTGGGAAACTTATAGCCAGTCTGGCGGCGGGTGAAATCGATGCCATTGCCTTTACCAGTCAGCCTCAATACCGGCGGTTGCAGGAAGTGGCGATTAAGCTGGGAAAGGAGGCGGAACTGAAAACAGGACTGGAAAAAACGACCGTGGCTGCGGTCGGCCCGGTGATGGCTGGCGCGCTGGAGGCAGCCGGCGTGCGGGTGGACATGGTTCCCGACACGAACTATTTCATGAAGCCGATGGTTTCGGGGCTGGAGGCGTTGTTTGCGGGGAAGCCACGAAAGTCATAGGCGATAAAGCTTAAATATCGATATGAAGAATGTAGAGGCTCCATGAGTTGGACCTTTATTTAGTCTCCCGCTCTCGCTGTGCAGCTTCCGGTGAAAATCCGGTTTTCATCAGGTACAGCACCAGCAGCACCGCCGGCAGGCCGCTGGCCGCAGCGACGATAAAGAATTCCGCGTAACCGTACGTCTCAACCAGCACCCCGGAGAACAGACCGGTGATCTTGCCGGGGATTTTCATCAGGGAACTGAACAGTGCGTATTGGGTTGCCGTGTAGGCGGTATTGGTCAGGCTGGACATAAAGGCGATAAACACCACGTTGGCCAGTCCACCGCTGAGATTGTCGGCGGAAATGACCACGGCCAGCCGCCAGTTGTCGGGGCTGCCCGACATGGCCAGCCAGGCGAAACTCAGATTGGTGAACGCCAGCAGCCCGGCACCCAGCAGCAATACGGGCATGATACCGTAGCGCACCACCAGCACGCCGCCCAGGCCCGCGCCAAGGATGGTGACCGCCAGGCCGAACACCTTGGCGACGTTGGCGATCTCCACCTTGCTGTAGCCCATATCGATGTAGAATGGCCCCGCCATCACGCCCAGCAGGTAATCGCTCATCAGGTAGACGGCAACCAATGCCAGTAACACCGCCGCGCGACGATACCCGTTGCGTGCAAAAAATTCGGCGAACGGGCCCGCCACCGCGCCCGCAAACCAGGCCTCCACCCGCTTCCAACGGGAGACGGCATGCGGATCCGCCTTGAGCAATTCGTTCATCCTGTGTTCGAGTTCCTGCACCAGCGGCGAAAGTCGGCGCTGGGGTTCGGCAATCGCCAGCACGGTGATCATGCCGACGCCCATGCAGGCCGCCATTGCCATGTAGGCGAATTTCCATGATAAAAACTGCGCCATGTACAGGGCGCCGGCCATGGACACCAGCACCGCCAGACGGTAACCGTAA
>DASVCP010000297.1:0-3757 GCA_036381555.1 Gammaproteobacteria bacterium | reverse complement strand
GATTCGCGAACCGATCATCGAGGCCAATATACTGCTGCCGCATGATTATGTGGGCAATGTGATGAGCCTGTGTATCGAGAAACGGGGTGTGCAGAAGAAAATCCAATATCTGGGCAGTCAGGTTTCGATGCAGTACGAAATGCCTCTCAGCGAGGTGGTGCTGGATTTCTTTGACCGCTTAAAATCGGTCAGCCGCGGGTATGCCTCTTTTGACTATCGATTCCTGCGCTTCCAGGTGGACGATCTGGTCAAACTGGATATACTGATCAATGGTGAACGGGTTGACGCGTTATCCATTATCGTTCACCGATCCAACAGTCAGCGCAGGGGGCGAGAGTTGGTCGAGAGAATGAAGGAAATTATTCCCCGGCAGATGTTCGAAGTTGCTATTCAGGCAGCCATAGGCTCCCATATTATCGCTCGCAGCAACGTCAAGGCGCTGCGCAAGAATGTAACCGCCAAGTGTTATGGTGGCGATATTACTCGAAAGAGAAAACTGCTGGAGAAGCAAAAAGAAGGGAAACGCCGCATGAAGCAAGTCGGTAAAGTGGAGATTCCGCAAGAAGCCTTTTTGGCGGTGTTGCAGGTCGACAAAAAATAATCGAGGGGATGTCTGATGTCTAATTGGATGCGCTTTTTGGGTTTGGCGTTGTTAGCGCTGGTTCTTTTCAAACTGGTAATGTACAACTTCGAACTGGCGTTGACACTGACAACTCTGGCTTCAGGCGTCATCTGGTTGCTGGACAAGCTGTTTTTTGAAAAAAAGCGCCTACCCGTCGCGTCTGCGCCTTCTTCAAAAGGGGACGGTGAAGCCGATTCAAAGGGTAAAGCGGAGCCTGCGATCAAGGAACCTATACTCGTCGAGTATTCGAAGGCCTTTTTCCCCGTGTTGCTGATTGTCTTACTATTGCGATCCTTCGTGGTTGAGCCGTTCCGAATTCCGTCGGGGTCGATGCTGCCGACACTGCGAGTTGGCGATTTCATCCTGGTCAATAAGTTCAGCTATGGGTTGCGTCTGCCGGTGCTGCGCACCAGATTTTTGCCGTTGGGAGAGCCGGAACGGGGCGATGTGGTGGTTTTTAAGTACCCGGAAAATCCACGAATTGATTACATCAAACGTATTATCGGGTTGCCGGGAGACAAGATCGCATACCGCGATAAAAAACTGACCATCAACGGCGAACCCGTGGAAATCGATTTTATTGGTTCTTACAATCGCCCCACGAACCGGGGCGGACCGGGCACTTTCGGCTTGTTTGTCGAACACTTGCCGGAAGCCGAGCACCAGATTTTAATACACCCCCTGGCCCCGGCAATGGATTTTGAATTGACCGTCGACGAAGGTCATTACTTCGTCATGGGCGACAACCGGGACGATAGCCGCGACAGCCGGTATTGGGGGTTCATGCCGGAAAAAAACCTGGTCGGAAAGGCTTTTTTCATCTGGATGCACTGGGATTTTGGGGGCGGCGGGCTGGATTTGGGTAGAATTGGAGAGCCCATCCGCTAAAATGCTTAAAGTGAACTTGAGCACGGAAAGTCAGGGGTGCTGGATTGCATAATCGCCAGTGGAGGAAAAACTAATGAGAACGCTTAAAAGACAACAAGGTTTATCGTTTCTGGCCTGGCTGATTATTATCTGCATGGCCGGCGTCATGGTGATCACCGGCATCAAATTGGCCCCGGTTTATTTGGAGTATTACACGGTCGCCAAGATTCTTGAGCAGATGCAGGCGGAACCTTCTTTAAGGGGTGCGCAAAGGCCGGAAATCGCCTCTTCGTTTGTCAAGCGGCTCGATGTAAGCCAGGTTAATCTGCCTAAAAACAGTTATAAGCTCACCAAGATTCATAACAAAAATGGATACCTAATCGAAGTGGAATATGAGGTGCGCCGTTCCTTATTCGGCAATTTATCAATAATTGCGTCATTCAAACGCAGTGCAGAGGTTGGCGGGTGAGGCGGAATTTATCTGAGCTTGAGAACTTTCTGGGCTATTCCTTTTCCGACAACTCATTATTACGCAACGCTCTGACCCATCGCAGCGTCAGCGGCGACAACAATGAACGACTGGAGTTTTTGGGCGACAGCATTCTTAATTTTGTCATCGCCGCTGAGCTTTTCCATAATTACTCTAAGGCGCCTGAAGGCGATCTCAGCCGTCTGCGCGCCAGCCTTGTGAATAAAGAAACTCTCTTTAAAGTGGCCCAGCAGCTGGAACTGGGCGATTTTATTTTCCTGGGGTCCGGGGAGTTGAAAAGCGGGGGATTTCGCCGAAAGTCGATATTGGCCGACGCGACGGAGGCCGTTTTCGGCGCCGTTTATCTGGATGGTGGATTCGATGTTTGCCGCCAACTGATCTTGCGTTTATACGACCCTTGGTTGGAGTCCGGAATCGATATTGAGCAGCTAAAAGACCCCAAGACCCGGTTGCAGGAGTACCTCCAATCGGGACGGCAGGCTTTGCCCGAGTATGAAGTCGTCGAGGCATATGGAAAACCGCACGCTCAGACATTTAAAGTCAAGTGCATCGTGGCCGGGCTGGATTGTGACGTTTACGGCGTCGGCAGCAGCCGCCGCAAGGCCGAGCAACAGGCGGCCGAAGCGGTGCTGGAAATTTTGATGAAGAAGCCGTGACAATATTGAAGTCATAAAGCCAATACGGTTGATCGAGAACATGTCCACAGCGTCTTCTGATTTTAAAAGCGGGTATATTGCGATTGTCGGCCGGCCCAATGTGGGTAAGTCGACACTGCTTAACGCTCTGGTCGGCCAAAAAATCAGTATTACCACCCATAAACCTCAAACCACCCGCCATAAAATCCTGGGTATCAAGACTGCGGAACACTATCAGATGATATTTGTCGATACACCCGGGTTTCATCTGGTCGAGACAAGGGCGATCAATCGCTATATGAATCGCGCCGCACTGAGTGCCTTGCATGACGTGGATGTAGTGCTGTTTGTTGTGGAGGCTGGACGCTGGAAAGCAGAGGACCAGTCGCTGCTTGAGAAGGTTGCGGGAAGCCGGGTACCCGTGATCGCTTTGGTTAACAAGGTGGACAAGGTAAGCGATAAAAAGGAATTGTTGCCTTATATGGCCCAGCTCGCCGGCCGTTTTGAGTTTCATTCTTTATTGCCCGTTTCCGCCAGGAACAGGGAGGGTCTGGACCGGCTGGAAAAGATGGTTGGCGATTGTCTTCCGCAGGCTCCCGCTTACTTCGATGCCGAGCAGGTGACCGACAAAAGCCAGAGATTCCTTGCGGCCGAGATTATTCGGGAGAAGTTATTCCTGGCTCTGCAACAGGAACTGCCGTACTCGTTAACGGTGGAAATCGAGTCCTTTTCCGAGGAACCGCAAATTAATAACATCAGTGCCGTGATCTGGGTCGAAAAAAACAGTCATAAAGGAATGGTTATCGGCAAGCAAGGTGCCGGTTTAAAGTCCGTGGGACAGTCCGCCCGCAAAGCCATGGAGAATCTGTTTGAGAAAAAGGTGTTCCTGCAGCTTTGGGTAAAAGTGAAGAGCGACTGGAGCGATGACGAGCGCGCCCTGCGTAGTCTCGGTTATCAGGAATGACTAGAATTCTGTTGCAACCCGCGTTTGTACTGCATCAACGTCCTTATCGAAATACGAGTTTATTGCTCGATGTGTTTACCCGTGATTACGGGCGATTGGGAGTTGTCGCAAGGGGCGTACGTCAGCGCGCCAATTCGGACCGCGCTTTGCTTCAGCCCTTTAACAATGTTTTGATAAGC
>DASVCP010000296.1:0-2416 GCA_036381555.1 Gammaproteobacteria bacterium | reverse complement strand
CCAAACACGAATCACTTATTACACAACCTTCGGACGGCCACTCGCCTATGAGCAAAGAAGAGGAAATCAGCTAGAATAAAAAAGCCGCTTACCCAAGCGGCTTTTTTGTTTGGTATCCTGAAAATTGAAGAAAATGTTTTGGCTCTGATAAGTCCCTTTCAGATATATCTTACAATTTGTGTCGAGCCTTAATCGCCTTCAACAACCCTTCAGAAGCAGCCTCCACCAAATCCAATACATGCTCAAAACCCTTTTTGGCGCCATAATAAGGATCCGGCACCTCCTGTTCATCCACGCCTTCGGCATAAGACAGGAACAGTTCGACTTTATGTCGGAACTCGACGGGACAATCCAGGCACAAGTCCTCATAATTAGGACGGTCCATTGCAAGAATGTAGTCGAAATGCTCAAAATCTCCTGAGGATACACGGCGGGCCCGCAAAGTGCTCAGATCTATACCGCGCGCCCTTGCCGCTTCCCGGGCACGCCGATCCGGTTGATTTCCAACGTGATAACTGTGGGTACCCGCCGAATCGATAAAGATGGCATGCTGCAAATTGTGTTTCTCCACATGATAGCGAAAAACGCCTTCGGCAGTTGGCGAGCGGCAGATATTACCCATACAGACAAAAAGAACCTTGATCATAACTCCTCGGGAATCCATGCTGAGGCCGGGATGTTTCGCGCGCTATTTTAACGCAAAAAACGTATAACGGTGAACCAAGCGGCCCGCAAGGCTAAAAATCATAGACCAACAATTTATCGAGTTTACCTTGAAGATAGTCCTCCACGAACTTCTTATGAATGGGGTCGCTTACATAGGATCTCATTTTATCCACGGAATCAAATCGAATGATCAGACCCAAATCAAAACTGTCGTCAACAACAGGTCTTTCGCTTTCAATAGGTAGGCCCGCACTAATCGTTATCACACCGGAAATTTGTTCCAATTGTTGACTTGCAACAGCTACTTGGTGAATATAGCTTTCATCAACAGACCGGTTAAACCATACCAGGACGACATGATTGACAGTCTGAACGTCTTTAATAACCGTCGAATCACAGGCGGATAAAAAGATTGTCAACAGCAGGTAAGCGGCTCTCATGCAGACTATCCCTTTAAAAGTGGTCAGGAATCGGTAAAAATTAATCCATGATTAGAGTTGACGCAAGCGGGAAAATTTGAGCCTGAATGGCTGTCAGCTGCAATGACGCTAACGACCACAGACAAACCTCATGCATTCAATACCTGACCGGCATACATTCCCGTTAATAGGCTTGGCACTTGGCAGCGGCTCGGCACGTGGCTGGTCGCATATTGGAGTAATTAAAGTATTAGAAGATGCCGGCGTTTCACCCAGCATAGTCTGCGGCACATCCATAGGTGCACTGGTCGGAGCAGCCTATGCCGCAGGGGAACTGAATCGCCTGGAAACCTGGGTGAGAAATCTGACATGGCAATCCGTCATGGCCTTGTTGGATGTCAAATTTGGTGGCGGTTTGATCTCTGGTGCCAAATTGTTGGATTTTTTCCGCTCTCAATTTGCCGACCCCGGGATTGGCGGACTGCCAAAAACTTACGGAGCGGTTGCCACCGAACTTGCCTCCGGCCGTGAGGTTTGGCTTAGGAATGGATCGGTAATCGAGGCGGTACGTGCCTCCATTGCCCTGCCCGGCTTGTTCACGCCCGGGCAAATAAATGGGAAGCTGCTGGTCGACGGGGGTCTTGTGAATCCCGTACCAGTATCCTTGTGCCGCGCCCTGGGAGCCGAAATCGTAATCGCCGTCGACCTGAACTGGGAGTTGCTGGGCCGGCACTATCGCACAACGGCTCTATCAGCCGAGCCCCCTGAAGAAACGCCTCCCGCACTGGCATCAATTCTAGCCAAACTGCCGTTGGGCCTCGGGAAGAACGAGCAAAAGCCCTCGATCGAGCTGCCCTCAATACTGGACGTGCTTGCGACGAGCCTCAATATTATGCAAGTCCGCATCACCCGGAGTCGCCTGGCGGGCGACCCGGCCGATATCATGATTCGCCCGCGTCTCGCTGACATCGCCCTCATGGACTATCACCGCGCCAGCCTGTCTATCGACGAAGGTCGCCGGGCCGCCGAGCTGGCATTACCCCAAATTAAGGAGTTGATAGCCGGCCGCTAGCCGGCCTTTATAAAATCGAGGGTTCGAACTCACCGATCACTAGAACCTTCCCTGTATTTCGCCCTTCGGCCCTGCGCTGTTTCACAGCGCAGTTCTGGATCGCTCCGTGGCGGGATGCGTGGAATTATTTTCCGACAGGATGTCGGACTAAGAAAAGGCAAAGAGTTTCCTTAACGTGATCCGTCGAACCCAGCCTTTTAATGTATCGAGGGTTCGAATCAACGGCCCCACTGTCCCCTGCTACTACTCAGAAGTATCA
>DASVCP010000295.1:0-3044 GCA_036381555.1 Gammaproteobacteria bacterium | reverse complement strand
CAGCATTTAGCCCTAAAGGGCACGATCTACATTAACCTGCCATGTTTAAAAGCGCAAATAGACCAGGGGTTTCGGGAAAAAGCGGCCGGAGGTATCTGCCTGTTCGATCGGCCATATCTGGCAGCCTTATCTTCGGACGGCCGGGGAGGAGGATTACAAAAAGGGCGATGGTTATCATCGCCCTGCATTTATACGATCTCAGGAAACAATCCGGGCTATGGATGGTCATGCCCGGTCGGATGCCCCGCTATACCCGATAAGCGTAAACGATGGCTTCATCCATTTGCAGTGTGTAGCCCGCGGCTTTCAGGCGGCTCAGCACCCGCTCGAATTTTTTTTCGAATCCGTCGACACGATGGTACTCAAACACAATGTTCCGGATAAGGCTGTAAACATCATCGGTCACGGCGGGGAAAATATCGTATTCGCCGCCCTCGCAATCGACCTTGAGCAGGTCAACCGACTTTAACCGGTGCTCCGCCAGGACATCGGCCAGGGTTACGCTCGGAATTCTGCGCCGTTCGGCGTCGGTATACCAGTAGCCGGAAACATGCACCTCGTTGCCTTCCTGGATATCGACATTAAGAATGACTTCGTTTGAATTGCTCACCGCCTTGTTGACGGCGGTTATCCGATCGTTAAAGGCGTTATTCTCGATATTTTGTTTAAGGATTGCGAAGTTCTCAACCGTCGGCTCATAAACGATGACGCGACCCGCATTGAGATATTTTGCCGCATAGATGGAGAAATCGCCGATATAGCCGCCGATATCAACAATCACCGGGTTTGCGGGAAGGTTGAAATGGCGCGTATAAGGCTTGTCAAAAAATATCTCCTTGATAATTCTGGCGTCCCATACGTTTTGACGGATGGTGATATTTAACCCGTCATGGGTTTTTAGAGTAACAGTACCCGCGCCCTTCTGCGTTAAAGCCGTCAAATACAGCTCCGGATTGACAAACAATTTCCCGATGTCGGCAATGTCCTGTCGCGAGCGAAGTCTGGCGTTTATTTGCCGGGCAAAGGGAATCTTTTTCAGGACATGTTTAATTGTTTGGTTCATAATGGCATCCTTTCGTAGCGCTCTCCGACAGTAAATCGTCCGGGAATATGATCGTCAGGCAGGTTATGGATCGGCGCAAACACGATGAAACTCCATGGTTACAATGAGCAAATTGACGCACATGAATGCGTGTGTTATCTGCACGATTCTAGAACCTATCTCAAAATTGCTGCGCTTGCTGATACTTCGTTAAAAATGCCCTCAAAATGCGGGGGCGCGAAGCGACAGACTGCGTGTAAACTCCGCTTTTCCGGACATTTTTGCCTCCGTCGAGGCCTACCGCGTGCGCTGCACACGGCACTCGCGACATTTTGAGAATCCGGTACCTTGCCGTTTTGAACAATCCCTTCTTTGAAAATCTGCTTAAGAATAACCCGGATTTCCAAAGATAATAAAGTATTTATTTAAACCAACCGCTCAAACCGGAAATTGATTACAACCGTCTGCGCACCTGGTCATAACCGGGGCAACATCAACATTAAAAGTTTTTTGGCGAAGCGTGTCTATTCTGGCCCGGCGAACAGCTGACGGCTGCCCGCCGGGTCGGATTCATCGTGTGACTATTGTGCCAGCGAAACTTCATTCGGCTTAATTTTCAGACCTGAAAGCTTGTCCAGAAAATTCTCGATATTCTTCTTTCCGGAGCCTTCATTCGCCATACGAAGCCGCTTGACGCCGGCAAACGCATCGCCCACGGTGGCGGTATGGACGGCCGTGATGGTTTCGCTCATGACTACGGCGTTACGCTTCACGTCGGTAAGCGTATATTTGACATACGTCGTCACGGTCATATCGAAGCCGAACATGGGCTGGTCGATGCTAAGCAGGTTGACTTCCAGTCTATATCTGCCGTTGTCCGCCAGCAGACCCTGCGTCAACAGGCTTTGTTTCAGGGCGCCAAGAAAGGCATCGTTATTGATTTCGGACGTCCATGCGGGATTGGTTTTCTTGCCGCCTGAGACCGATGCGACATTGACGTTTTTTTGCAGTTCTTTTGTATACGTTTTCGGGTTTCCCTGATAAACCATGTTCTCCATTTTTGCCGGAGAGGCGCATCCGAAAATAATTGAACAAACACCCAGAATTAAACCCAGCTTTATCAGTTTCATTTTTATTACTCATTACAGTTAAAAAATTGTCCCGCTTTCACTGTTATGGCTACCAAGCAACGCAATCGGCACAAATCCTCGCCCAGCCGTCAGCGGCCGGCGAATTCAAAACGAACCGCCTGCTCCCCGGTTTACGTTAAAGACACAATCGGGCTGAAAAAGGTTGAATGCGGAAGGGGGAAAAGGTCGGAAAATGCGGTGTAGTCCCGTTGGTTGCGGACACGATAATTCTGATGAAGCTGCGGATGTTGGAGACGGTATTGATCCGCGCCAAACCGGCGTGGACATAAATGAAAAGGAACTGGCTATCCTGAAATCGATGCCTGGATATCAGTGTGGACTGTTGTTGTGAAAGGCTTACGGGGCCTTATAACAGCGACTCGCTAAACTGACTGAAATATTTTGTTTCTCTGGAGTCGGGATAAAACAGCTTGATAGGCGGCAGGGAAGTTATGTTTCCTCCGGCGCCCACTATGCTGATTCTTTCGTCAGTTTCAGAGATCACTTTACCCACGACTTTTTCGAGATTTGCGGCTGTTGCAACAACGGAATTGCCTTCACTGGCATTGTGTGAACCTTGAGTCAGCGATTCCAGGATGAGCCTTGCCTGCAGTTCGGTGCCGCGCATTATCATGTCTTTAATGAGGACGACATTTTCTTCCAGGCACAAATGGTTGACGATGGTTCTTTCCGGATGCTTCTCGTCGAAATCGTCAGGTCTGGGCAATGTTTCGGATATAAACGTTACTGTTTTCTCCCGGGTCGCCCGCTTGGATCTTTTGCGATAGGTTTTCATCGTCGTTTCGATCTTTAATGAAAGCAGTTGAGAGTCGAGGAAATAATGAGTGGAGATTTTTATCACTTCCGAAGCG
>DASVCP010000294.1:0-4470 GCA_036381555.1 Gammaproteobacteria bacterium | reverse complement strand
AGGGTGAATTCTTCCTGTTTATGCGCCTGTCTTAAGCGATGGCCCAATGAAAATCGCCGCAGCGTTTTTTCGTCTTCCTGCGGCGCGAAAACCTGGTGACAATTCCGGCCCCGGTCCTTGGCGCGATACATGGCGATATCGGCGTTGCGTAGCAGGATGGAATCCTGATCGCCGTGATCGGGATACAGGCTGATGCCTAGGCTGGTGCTGACGTGATACTCGTTATTGTCCAGCGAATAAGGTTGTGCAATGGCTTCCTGGATTTTGACGGCTACGGCCTCGGCATCCGCCAGTCCCTTGATATCGGGCAGTATGACAACGAACTCGTCTCCTCCCAAGCGGGCGACGGTATCGATGGAACGCACGCAAGCGGTCAGACGTTCCGCCACCGACTGCAGCAGCTTGTCCCCGGTGCTGTGGCCCATGGAATCGTTGATGGACTTAAAGAAATCCAGATCCAGAAAAAGCACCGCCAGCTTTTCCTGATTGAGGACGGCGCGCGCCAACGCCTGTTTCAACCTGTCTTCCATGAGGCGACGGTTGGGCAGGCTGGTCAGGGAATCGTGATTCGCCAGAAATTCGATGCGTTGTTCGGCCTCTTTTCGCTCGGTTATGTCCCGGGCGACGCCGGCGGTGCCGACGATGTTGTTGTCGGCGTCATAGACCGGCACTTTTACGGTTTCCGCCCAGCCCCAGGTGTTGTTTTCCTTGGCGATACGCTCCTCGGTCCGCAAGGGCTTGCCGGTGCGCATCACTTCGCGGTCGTCTTCCTGGTAGTGTTCGGCATCCCGGTGCGGCGATAAATCAAAATCGGTTTTGCCGATCAACTCGTTCGGTTCGACTCCGAAAACCGGTTTGAACTTCGCGTTGACGGCAATAAACCGGCTTTCCGTATCCTTGACCCAGGCCAGGTCGGGGATGCTGTCCATCAGCGCCTGCTGACGCTTTTGGGTTTCAATCAGTTCGCGATGCGCCTTCCGTAACGCGAGCAGCCCGGTGTGCTTGCGGTAGGCAAACCAGGTTGCCAGTCCAACGATGCCCAGCAGATTAAACAGCACCAGCAGCACCAGCTGCGGAAAGAGACCGGATTCGAAACCGTCGGAACGGTACGCGGTGATCAGCAGGCTGAGCAGAAATCCGAAAATGGCGCCGGTCAGCAACAGCAGGGCTTGCGACAGGTAATGTTTGGCCGTTCTTTTCATTATGGGTTGCGGAATCTTATACGTTCATTGAGTGTACTCGATAATTCCGGCTATTTTGCAACCGTATTTCCAAATGACCCGGTCTTTAACCTTCGTACCAATATCGGCCGCACGCCGGATTCATTAAAATGCGGGGATGAACAACCCTGAAGATAGCCAATTTATGCATCGTGCGCTGGCGCTGGCGCGCCGGGCCGCGGAAGCCGGCGAGGTCCCGGTCGGCGCCGTGATGGTCAAGGACGGCGGTGTGGTTGGCGAAGGCTGGAACCGCCCGATCCGGGAGCACGATCCGTCCGCGCACGCCGAAGTTATCGCCTTGCGGGCCGCGGCCCGCGCCCTGGCGAATTACCGCCTGCCCGGCACCTCTTTATATGTGACGCTGGAGCCCTGCGCCATGTGCGTGGGGGCGATCATTCACGCCCGGGTCGAACGGGTGATTTTCGGCGCCGCCGACCCCAAAACCGGCGCGCTGGGCGGGGCTTTTTCGCTGCTGGACGCGGCTCCCCACAACCACCGTCCGCAAGTGACCGGCGGCGTCCTCGCCGACGAATGCGGCGCCCTGCTGAGGGAGTTCTTCCAGGCCCGCCGGAAAACCCAATCTAACCACGGAGGACACGGAAAGCACGGAGAAGAAAAGGCTTTTTAAGTATGTCCTGTTTGGGTGTGGAGTATCCCTGCAACAATCACGGGATTGCTTAGAAACCCCTTTTAAAATCTCTGTGTTCTCCGTGGCGGATAAATACTCCCTGCGTTATCCGCACTTCCGCCGTCCATGGCGGTCGCCCTCCGTGGTTGATGTCTTATTTTTAAATTTTCCCCTGATCTCCGTGGTTAAACCCTTTTCCGGCTTCACTTTTCCGCAAAAATCGGTACAATTCGCGTCCCTGGGGTCGCCCTTGGATGCACGGGCGGCCCTTATTATTTCCCGGATTTACAAGGTATTACCCATGGTAACAATTCGTTTATCGCGCGGTGGCAGCAAGAAAAAGCCCTTTTATCACATGCTGGTAACGGACAGCCGCAGCCGGCGTGACGGCCGTTATATCGAGCGGCTGGGCTATTACAATCCCGACGCCAAGGGTGGCGAGATTCCCCTGTCCATCAACCAGGAGCGGGTTGAGTACTGGCTGTCCCAGGGCGCCCAACCGTCGGATCGCGTGGCCAGCCTGCTGAAGCGTCACCAGGCCCAGGCCGCAAGCGCTTAATTTAGTCGGAGTCGGCTTGGCGGGCGGCGGGCGTGAAAGCGCAGACGCACGGTCCGGCAAAGTCACCATCGGCCGGATCAGCGGCCTGTTTGGCGTCAAGGGCTGGTTGAAAGTCCAGTCGTATACCGATCCCCGGGAAAACATCATGAATTACAACCCCTGGTTGTTGAGACTGGGGGAGGAATGGCAAACCTTCGATGTGGAAGCCGTTCAAACGCATGGCAAAAGCATTATCGCCAAGCTGCGACAGGTGGTCGACCGTGACGAGGCGGCCGGGCTTTTGCGGAGCGAAATCGCCATAAAGCGGGAGCAGTTACCCGCGTTGGCCGAAAACGAATACTACTGGCGCGACCTGCAAGGGCTTACGGTGTTGAACCTGGCCGGGGTCGTACTGGGAAAGGTCGAATATTTATTGGAAACAGGCGCAAACGATGTGCTTGTAGTGCGGCAGGACGAGCGGGAAATCCTGATTCCTTACGCGCCAGGTGAAATCGTCCATGCTGTCGACCTGGCAAACCGGGAAATGCGGGTGGACTGGGAAGCGGACTACTGAGATGCACGTTCATGTAATCAGTCTGTTTCCGGAACTTGTCACCGCGGTGGCCGCCTCGGGCGTCACCGGCCGGGCCGTGGAGCGGGGTTTGCTGGCATTGTGTTGCTGGAATCCGCGGGATTTCACCGATGACCGCCACAACACGGTCGACGACCGACCCTACGGCGGCGGGCCGGGCATGGTCATGAAATTCGAGCCGCTGGCGCGTTGCGTGCGGGCGGCCCGCCAGGCGGAGCCTGAGGCCAAAGTGGTGTATTTGTCCCCGCAAGGCCGGAAGTTCGATCAGCATTCGGCCCGCGAATTCGCAAGCCGGTCGGGACTGATACTGGTTGCCGGCCGTTATGAAGGCGTCGATGAGCGTTTCATCGAGGCCGAGGTGGATGAGGAGTGGTCGATCGGCGACTATGTCCTCAGCGGCGGCGAACTGGCCGCCATGGTCATTATCGATGCGGTCGCCCGGCTGTTGCCCGGCGCGCTGGGAGACGCGGAGTCCGCCGCGCAGGATTCCTTTATGGAAGGCCTGCTGGACTGCCCGCATTACACCCGGCCGGAATCGATCGATGGCCGCCCGGTGCCCGGGATTTTGCTCGGTGGGGACCATCAGCGGATTGCCCGCTGGCGCCGCCGGCAGGCGCTGGGCCGAACCTGGGAACGCCGGCCGGATTTGATAGCGGCGCTGGAGCTTGACGAAGAGGACCGGCGCTTATTGCAGGAATATCAGCAACAACGAGATCGTGCGCGATAACGAAAAAGGTGTAGCCATGACCAGCATCATTCAGCAATTGGAAAACGAACAAATCAGAAGCGATATCGCGGATTTCGATCCGGGTGACACTGTCGTGGTACAGGTGAAAGTGAAGGAAGGCGATCGTGAACGTTTGCAGGCGTTCGAAGGCATCGTGATCGCCAAGCGCTCCCGCGGTTTGAATTCCGCCTTCACCGTCCGGAAGATTTCCCACGGCGAAGGGGTCGAGCGTGTTTTTCAGACCCACAGCCCGAGCATCGCCAGTGTTGAAGTCAAGCGCAAGGGAAAGGTGCGCCGCGCGAAACTCTACTATCTGCGCGGCAGAACAGGTAAATCGGCCAGGATTAAAGAAAAGCTGTAATCCGCCGATAGTTTGGTTAACCCAGGGAAATCGCTCCCTCACAGTTCTCCCCCCCTGTGCATTGCGATAACAATGCCGATTACGGGCAGTTTGCAGAAACTGCCCGTTTGTTTATGCTTACCGTTTTTTTGTCGCATTGCGCTCCAAATGCCCAAGAGCTTGCTACGTTCGGCCGTCTGCCTGTTATTGGTTTGTCCGGCCATATTCGCCCCCGCGGCCGCGCAGGATCTGCGCGCTATCGGCCAGTTGGCGCGGGATGGCGCGCCCGGGCTGGCACTGAGCCTGCTGGACCAGGTCCAGCCGGATTTTCAGCAAAATCCCGAAGGCTGGCTGTTCTTCGAGTATCAGCGCGTAGAAATCCTGCGCGGCTGGCAGCAGTGGGAGGCATTGTTGGATCGGTTGGC
>DASVCP010000293.1:0-7435 GCA_036381555.1 Gammaproteobacteria bacterium | reverse complement strand
GTCGCCCTGAGGGTTTTCTTTCCGCTGGCGGCGGTCGGCATCGCGTTGTTCGCGCAGGAACACGGTCTAGGCTTGTTACATCATGCGCCGTTGCCGGCAATGGCGGATATCGTACTCACCGTTATCGCACTCGACCTCATTATCTACTGGCAGCATCGTTTGTTTCACAAAATTCCGTTGCTATGGCGACTGCACAAGGTGCACCACGCCGACCTGGAGCTGGACGTCAGCACCGGCCTGCGTTTTCATCCGGTGGAAATTCTGTTGTCCATGCTGATCAAGACCGGCGTCATTCTGCTGCTGGGATTACCCGCCCTCGGCGTGCTGATATTTGAAGTACTGCTCAACAGCACTTCGCTGTTCAACCACGGCAATCTCCATATACCCGTGTCGGTCGACCGCTGGTTGCGGCGGCTGGTGGTCACGCCCGACATGCATCGTGTGCATCACTCCCCGCACGCCATGGAAACCAACAGCAACTTCGGCTTTAACCTCCCCTGGTGGGACTGGCTGTTCCGCTCCTATCGCGATCAGCCGCAAGAAGGGCACTTGCACATGCGTTTGGGCCTTGACGACCAACCCGAGCCCTTGAACTTTCCCCGGGCGCTCTGGCTGCCTTTTCAAGCGGCCAGGCAAAAGCCTTCCAGATCTTTATAATGGATGCCTAACGGCGTTTCGAATGCGCCAACTGAGGGTCAACGCGTATGCACGCCATGTTACCGCTGTTACAGCACACTGATTTTCCCCAGATCCGTCGCGGCCGGCTGGAAACGTTGCAGGTGAATCTGGGCTACAAGTGTAATCAAAGCTGTTTCCATTGCCATGTCAACGCCGGCCCCAACCGGACGGAAATGATGAGCCGGGAAACGCTCGATACGGTCCTGACGTTCCTGGAAACCGCTCAGATCGATACGTTGGATATCACCGGAGGCGCGCCCGAACTGCATCCGGATTTTCGCGAACTGGTAGTTCAGGCGCGGCAATCCGGCGTCAGGGTGATGGACCGCTGTAACCTGACCGTGCTGAACCAGCCGGGCCAGGAAGGCACGGCGGCGTTCCTGGCGGAACACCAGGTTGAAATCGTGGCATCCCTGCCCTGTTACCTGGAAAACAACGTCAATGCGCAACGCGGGGACGGCGTCTTCCAGTCCAGCCTCGTTGCCTTGCATAAGCTGAATGAACTCGGCTATGGCACGGCCGGCAGCGGCTTGTTGCTCAACCTGGTATATAACCCCGTGGGTGCGCACCTGCCTCCCGCGCAGGAGCAACTGGAAACCGACTACAAGCGCGAACTCAAAACGCGCTACAACGTTGAATTCAACAACCTGTTCACTATCACCAACATGCCCATTGCCCGCTTCGGCAGCACGCTGGTTTCCAAGGGCGGCTTCGAAGAGTACATGCAGTTACTGAAAAGCGCCTACCGCAAAGAGAACCTCCACAATGTCATGTGCCGCTCGCTGATCAGCGTGGATTACCAGGGCTACGTTTACGATTGCGATTTCAACCAGATGCTGAAGATCCCGTTCGGCGGAAAACGGGGCAAAACCCATCTGCGCGATCTTATGAACACCGACCTCAAAAACCAACCCATCGCCATTGCCGATCACTGCTACGGCTGCACTGCCGGCCAGGGCAGCAGTTGCGGCGGGGCTTTGGGGTAAAAATATATCTAACCACGGAGGACACGGAGAACACAGAGAAATAAAAACTGAATTCAAAATTATTTCATCTGTGCCCCAGAAATGATCTTTATGGGTTTACATATTTTTAAACTCCGTGCGCTCCGTGCTCTCCGTGGTTAAAGTCTTTTGAATTTAAAAATGCAGCTCTCTGTCATCATTCCCGCTTTGAACGAAGGCGATAACATTCGCCAAACGCTGGCGGCGTTGCAGGGACTGCGATCGCGGGGGCATGAAGTCATCGTGGTGGACGGCGGCAGTGTTGACGGTAGCGTGCAGGCGGCAAATGACGGCGCGGATAATGTTCTGCAATCGCCGCCGGGGCGCGCCGGGCAGATGAATGCCGGCGCGGAAACGGCGCGGGGCGATGTGTTGGTGTTTTTGCACGCCGACAGTCGTCTGCCCGAAAATGCCGACAGCCTGATTGATTGGGCTCTGGCCGGCGAAAAATCCTGGGGTCGTTTTGACGCGACGTTAAGCGGCAGTCATTTGATGTTCCATGTTATCGCCTTTTTCATGAACCTGCGCTCGCGTTTGACCGGCACCGCTACCGGCGACCAGGCAATCTTCGTGCGTCGTGACTGCTTTCACAGCATCGGTGGCTTTCCTCCGATTCGGCTGATGGAGGACATCGCCTTGTGCAAGACGCTGCGGAAAATACATTACCCGGCCCGCATCACCGCCAGGGTCGTCACCTCAAGCCGCCGTTGGGAAGTGAACGGCATTTTCAAAACCATCCTGCTGATGTGGCGACTGCGACTGGCATATTTTTTCGGCGCAGACCCGGATAAACTGCATAATCAGTATTATCGTTACTAGCTCTATTTAGGATTTTAAACCCATATTCTCACGCTAAGACGCTAAGACGCGAAAAGTTAAAAGATGTTAACGTTAACCCGCAAAGATGAAACGAGGTACGGCAATCACTCAATCTTCCTGCTTGTTCAAGTAAAAAAACCCGCTTTTAACCCAGACAATTTCAATTGTGGGTTTGTGCTACTTAAGAGTGTTTTCTTCTTCGCGGCTTAGCGCCTTTGCGTGAGATTTAAGTTATGAATCTTCATTATCCCCAGGGCCGCATTCTCGTCTTCGCCAAGGCGCCGGTTCCCGGCGAGGTGAAAACCCGGCTGCAGCCGAGGCTGTCCATGCAACAGTGCGCACAACTGCAACAGCGGCTTATCGAACATACGCTTCACACCTGCGTGGACAGCGGGCTGTGCGCGGTGGAGCTTTGGTGCGCGGGAGACAGCGCCCATCCTTTTTTCCGGGACTGCCTGCAACGTTACCCCGTGGACTTGCAGGTGCAACACGGCGATGATCTGGGGACCCGCATGCTGAATGCCCTTGAACGGACGTTGCAACACGCGAAGTTCGTTCTGATCGTCGGCACCGACTGCCCGGCTTTGCAGGCTGAACACCTGCGCGCGGCTGCTGAAACACTCGGCGCAAAAATGCGCGATCACGTGCTGTTCATCCCGGCCGAAGACGGCGGTTATGTGCTGCTGGGCGCCTCCTGCGCGCCGCCCGAACTGAACAGCAACATCGTGTGGAGCAGCGGAGACGTCATGGCGCGAACCCGTCGGAATCTTGTTGCAGCCGATATCGATTTCACCGAACTCGACCCGCTTTGGGATGTGGACCGGCCGGAAGACCTGGCGCGTTTAAAAACTTTTCCACATTTGATTGAAACGACGACATGATGAATCACAGAACACTTATTGCCGGTATGCTGTTGCTCTGGCTGCCCTTCGCCGGCGCCGACGAGCGTCCGCAGTGGGAAGCCGGCGGCGGCCTGGGCGTAATAAGCATCGCGGACTATCGCGGCTCGAAAGAATATCGAACCCGGGTGTTACCGATTCCTTATTTGATATATCGAAGCCGCCTGCTGCGTATCGATCGCGAGGGCGTGCGCGGCCTGTTGTTTTCATCCGATCGCATCGAACTGAATATGAGCCTCAACGCTTCGCTGGCCACGCGCGCCGATGACAACCCGTTGCGCGCTGGCATGCCCGAACTGGATCCGACCTTCGAAATAGGCCCGTCTATCGATATTCGCTTAACCGGCGAACGTCCCAAAGAAGGCTGGATATTGCGCCTGCCGGCACGGACGGTGGTGGCATTCAGCGAAGACGGACTAGACCGGGTCGGCTGGCTGTTTAATCCCAACCTTCACTGGCGCCATCGAACCGTCAGCGGCTGGCAATGGGGGTATACCGCCGGCGTCTACTATGCCGACCGGGACTACCACGACTATTACTATTCAGTCGCACCGATCCATGCCACCAATCTGCGACCCGCTTACCGGGCACAGGCGGGATATAGCGGTTTCTCCAACCAGGTTTCGCTGTCACGCCGAATCGGCAACATCTGGTACGGCGCATATTTGCGCTATGACAATCTCAACGGGGCTGAACTTCTCGACAGCCCCTTAGTCGAAACCGAGCATTACGCCGCACTGGGTGTCGGTATCAGTTGGATTTTCACCACTTCCAAAACCGGCAACCGCTAAACGCCCCTGGATTGTCTCCAAGGTGCTCAACGCCGAGGTTTTTGCTATGCTGCCGGCCATGAACATCAAAGCCATGAATTTCAAGTCCATGCCTTCATCCGAACTGTTGATGACCTGGCTGCCCAGGCTCACGTCCGTTGCACTGGTGATTGCGATCGCGTTTGCGGTCGCCCAAATCGTATGGCTGTTTACCGTTGCGCCGCAAACCCCGCAGGTTGACATCGATAACAACATCGTCGCCACGCAAGCGGCGCCCGCCTCCGACCAGCCCGCCATCTACGCGGGACAGATCTCGAATTTGCACCTGTTCGGCGTCGCCGATATTCAGGCGACCGAGATAGTCGCCCCGGAAACCAAATTGAACCTCGAATTACGCGGTATTTTCGCGGTCGGCGAAAAAGACGGTCTGGCAATGATCGCCAGCGGCAACGATGAAGAAGTCTATGCGGTCGGCGATAAAATTCCCGGCAACGCCACTCTTAAAGCGGTTTATGCCGACCGGGTGCTGTTGGAAAGCAGCCGGGGCCTGGAAACCCTGCGACTGCCCAAAGAAAAAGAGTTGATCGTTTTCGAGAGCGCGATCATTGAAGAACCGGCGCCGGCTGTTCCCTATGCAGGCACCGAGGATTACATTTCGTCGGAGCAGTTTGCCACCGATCAGGACGCCCCCCGTTCCATTGCCGATTACCGCCGGCAGTTCATTCGTAACCCGGCATCGCTGGCTGAAATTGCGCAAATCGAACCGGGCGAAGTCGACGGCGAACTCAAAGGCTACAAGCTCAGGTTTCTGAAAGACGATCCAGTACTCGGTTCCCTGAATCTCCAGCCCGACGATATTATTACGTCGGTCAACGGCGTGGCGCTGGACAAGCCGGAAAACGGGGTTAAAGCACTGCGAATGCTGATGAAAGCCAAGGACATAAACGTGACCGTGCTTCGCGACGGTCAGGAAATCGACATGCAACTCTCGCTGGAATAATTAAAAGATCTCTAAAGCCTGCCCGCAACCCGGTTTTGACCGCAATCCGGTTTGCGATTACGTCACGGCATGCGGATAATAGCGGCTTTGCCGTTACCGGATTGACAGTTACGGTACTTTATGGGGGGAAAAAGATGAGGTTTTACCAAAAAAAAGTTACCCTTATCGCCCCTTTGCCCGTAAATAATCCGGATTTGTTCACTGGATAGGATAAAAGATGTCCGCCATGCCGTATCGAACACAACCTGAAACCATCCAGCGCTGGCTGCCGATTGTCTGTACGTTACTGCTTTGTCTGGGACCGGTCACGCCGCTGTCCGCGCAGCAACAGCAACAACAGCCGGCTCAGGGGCCCGCAGAGACCGCCACGCTGAACCTGAACAACGCCGACATCCGTACGTTGATCAACACGGTCTCCGAAGTCACAGGCAAGAACTTCATCATCGACCCCAGGGTGAAATCCAAAATCACGGTGGTCTCGTCCGAACCCATGGGTAAAGACGAGCTTTATGAAGTTTTCCTGTCGATATTGCAGGTACACGGCTTCGCCGCCGTACCGGGTGACGGCATTATCAAAATCGTTCCCGACGCCAACGCCAAGCAGGACGCGGTGCCCACTCTGCCCGAGCGCGGCGAGAGCCTCAGCGACCAATTGGTCACCCAGGTCGTCGCCCTGGAAAATGTCGGCGCCAACCAGCTGGTGCCCATATTGCGCCCGTTGGTGCCTCAACAGGGACACTTGGCGGCCTATGCACCCAGCAACATGCTCATCATTACCGACCGGGCGGCCAACATCACCCGCCTCATTGACGTAATCCGCCGCCTGGACCGGCCGGGCAACGAGGAAATTGAAGTCATCAAGCTGGAATACGCCTCGGCCGCCGAGGTTGTGCGCATCATCAACGCCCTCCAGCAACAGCCGGGCAATGATCCCAATGCGCCCGGCAGGCCTACGCTGACCGCCGACGAGCGCACCAACAGTGTCCTGGTAACCGGCGACAAAGCGGCCCGGTTGCGGATTCGCGGCATCATCGCCCAACTGGACGCGCCCCTGGATTCAGGCGGCAACACCCAGGTTGTTTTTCTGAAGTACGCCGTCGCGACCGACATGGCCGCCATCCTGCAAGGTGTCGCCTCCAAAACCGCCGAGCAGCAACCCCAGGGCGGCGGCGGTAACGCCCCTTCCGGCGCGGCCGGCGGTGTCGATATACAGGCCGACGAAGCCAACAACGCGCTGGTGATCACCGGTCCGCCGGCTGTCATCAACGAATTGGAACGCATTGTGCGGATGCTGGATATTCCGCGCGCGCAGGTGCTGATCGAGGCTATCATCGCCGAAGTATCCACCGACCTGGCCTCCGAACTGGGCGCGCAGGTTCTGTTTGACGGCAGGGATGATGGCGACAGCGACGGTCCTGTCGGCGGAAGTATTTTCAGCGAGGTGCTCGACCTGTCCACGCTGGCGGGCGGAAACGCCGCGCCGCCGCCGCCGGGCCTGACCCTCCTCGGGGGCCGCCGGGACGGCGGTACCGATTTTGCGGTAATTTTGCGCGCACTTAAAAACGACACCGCCACCAACATCCTCTCGACCCCCACCCTGGTCACCATGGACAACGTCGAAGCCGAAGTGGTGTTCGGTCAGAACGTGCCGTTCCTCACCGGCAGTTACGCCAGCACCGGCGGGGCCGGCGTCGTCAACCCCTTCCAGACCGTCGAGCGCCAGGACGTCGGCTTGACACTGAAGGTGAAACCGCAGATCAACGAAGGCAACGCCATCAAAATGACCATCGAGCAGGAGGTTTCCAGCGTCGCACCAACCACCGTCGAAGGCGGCGTGGTCACCAACAAGCGGGCCATCAAAACCGAGGTCATGGTGGGAGACGGTGAGATCATCGTCCTCGGCGGCCTGATCGAAGACCGGTTCAGCGACGATAAAAGCAAGGTGCCGATACTGGGCAGCATCCCCATCCTGGGCCGGCTGTTCAGCTACACCCGCACTACCAAGGTCAAAAGCAACCTGATGGTGTTCATCCGGCCGATTATTCTGCACGACCGGATAGACAACAGCTATTACACCTCGCATAAATACAATTTGATGCGGGCCCGGCAATCGGACGCCAATATCGGCAACCGCGGCCTGATCAGCGATCCGGCGGCCGAACTGCCGGAAATCGAGGTGCTGTTCACGCCAATGCGCAAAAAACCGGAACCTCTGCCGACCCTCGATGCCCAAGGCCCGGACGCCGATCAAAATGCCGATTAACA
>DASVCP010000292.1:0-3490 GCA_036381555.1 Gammaproteobacteria bacterium | reverse complement strand
AGGAAGTAAGATATCCTGCAGCCCCTTTATCGAATCATCCGGATTGCCAGCCCAGCCGATCTTCAGTTGTTGTTGACGCTTACCAATAGGTTTAGGTTTATATATGCTGCAATCGACGCCATTTAGAATGTGATAAACCTTGTTTCTGTAACCGCTCAGCTCTTCGGCAAGCGATGCGCAAGGAGTCGTTACATAATTACAATCGTTTAAATATCTCCTGCAAAAACCTTCCACGGATAGATTTCCATAATACGCCTGATCTTTCCATCTATAACTAGCAACTTCTCTTATAACTTTATGAGGGGGAATATTGTGCCCTTTCCAGAAATTCTCACCCCAAAAGAAAACGTAGAGCAAATCAAAATTCAAATTACGAAAGTCCGGGCATTTTTCAGTCACATAATAAAGAGAAAACTTATATTTATCCTTGAGCCTTTTAACAATCTCCTGGGCAATAGAGTCAAATACCCACCCTTTCTTATCGATAAGAAATATTATCCTCGGCTTCATTTCTTAACCATTGTAGACGGATCGAAATCATGAACTTCGGGCTTACTTGAGACCGTCAACTCGCCGTCCAAAGCACAAACTGCCTCAGTCAATTTTTCGTTAACCACCCGCACAGGGCCGGCTCCAGAGACATGAACAATCGCCAATTTTCGACCCTCCGTATACAATGCAAAGTCAAAACGATACTCACCACTCCTGAGCGGCAGCGAACTTAATACAATGTTAACTTCGCACTTTCCCCCTCTCCTGATAACAATGCCCGGGCTATTGCGGAAGTTCTGCCGATATTCGGCAACCAACAAACCTTCTTGGTTAGCAAAATTTATAATTGCCAATTCAACGGGCATCTCCTTATCTGCTGTCATCGTTATCGAAAGGCACCAGGAGCTTTTTCCGTTTGATGCCTGCGAAAAAATATACTCAAAATGGCCTATACATTTATGATTATTCTCAACAGCCTTGGCATATTCTCGCACACCTGACTGCATATGGTATTTTGCAACAGCGGCATTAACTGACTCATGTATATCAAATATTCCTTTATCCATTACACCTACAACATCACAAATTCTGTAGAGCTGTGTCATTGAGTGAGTAACAAAAACCACAGCTGCATTTTGTAATATTCTACCTATACGTGCATAGGCTTTCATTTTGAAGGCGGTATCCCCAACCGCTAGAATCTCATCGAGAATCAGAATATCTGGCTCCAATGCAGTCGCCACAGAAAATCCCAAACGCACTTGCATTCCCGAACTATAGTTCTGCACAGGCATATCGATAAATTCAGCTAATTCGGCAAATTCAACAATCTCTTCGAACTTGTCATCAATCTCCTGCCTGGTCAAACCCAATACTGAAGCACTGACATAAATATTCTCGCGCCCACTTAAAATGGGATTAAATCCGGCGCCAAGCGCAATCAAGGCTCCGACGCGCCCACGCATCTCGATACATCCCTGATCAGGTTTGATCAGTCCATTCAGCATTCGCAGGAGCGTGGTTTTACCTGCCCCGTTGCGGCCGATCACGCCGAGGCACTCACCACGCTTGAGTTCGAAACTAACGTCCTTGACCGCCCAAAACTCATCCTTGCGCAGCTCGCCGTCTCCGCCATGCGGCCGGCTAAACAGTTCACTACGGAAATCTTGCAATCCATACCAAAGCGAGCGTTTCAGATTGCGGCAGAACTTTTTGGAGACATTCTCAACTTTTATGAGAGTTTCGCTCATACCCGCTCAGGCACTCATCCGCTCAATCAGGATCGGCATGGCCAGCCGGTAGGCAACCCAAACCAGGGCGAGCAACAGCACAACTGCCATGTTGACCCACAGGAACCCCATAAAATAATCCGCCGGGTAACCGGTAAGCCAGTCCCGCGCCGTCAGGATAAGCGGCGTCATCGGATTGAGTTCAAGAAGCATCGCGGCCCGGCCTGCCGAAGGCATGGGATACACGACCGGCGTCAGGTACATGAAAAATTGCGCCAGCAACGGCAGGGACTTGCCTATGTCCGTGTAAAGCATGCCAACCGGCGTCAACAGCAACCCGAGCGCGGTGCCGGCAAGCACGAGGGACAGCACGGCAAGTGAAAACAGTAACAGGTTCCAGCCGGGATAAACGCCAAACAAGGTCAGCGCAGCCAGCAACAGCACAATTTTTATGCCTGCATTAAACAACGTCTGGTAGATGCCTGAAACAATGAGCGCTTCGCGCGGAAAATTGATCTTGGCCAACATGGGCTTCGCCGCAGTGGTCTGCTGCAAGGGGGCATTCAGCGCATCCATGAAAATGGCCCAGAGGATGGTCCCGGTAAACACGTAAACCGGGTATGGGAGTTCGGTGTCGCCAACATCGACTATCCCCGTACCTGTCAGGAAAATCCAGGTCAGGGTGTTGGCCAGCGGCAGGATAAACGCCCACAATAGCCCCAGGGCCGCCTGCCGGTACTGGGCGCTCACATCCCGCACCGCCAACCGCCAGGCAAGCTCCCGTCCCCGCCACAGGTCACGAAACATATCGCCCACCAGCTTTCGCGGCTGCCGGAGCGACGAAGCCGGGGTGTAGACAATGACCTCAGGTTCTTTCATTATTTAACGCTTATCCCTCTATGATTCCGCAAATTCATCCGCTTTGGCGCTGGAAGTACGGCGGGCCTCTCGATTGCCCCCGTTGGTCCAGACCGATTTTTCGGCGACGGGCCCGTAAACCTGAATTCCAGGCACAGAACGTCTCCTCCCTTCACTAAAACACACAATAATTGCAAAAAGACAGCTTTTTATCCACAGTTGTTCAATATGCGACGAATTACCCGAAGTTTCCCGTTAGTCATTGACTAATTTTAACTTTTCAATAACATGGCCGATAACATTTCCACTTTTGTTCCTTTTATTATTAATTAAGCGAGTCAGGGTATGGCTTCAAGCGCATCTTCGATCAAGTTGAACGGCCTCTCGAAGAGGCTGGTCAGCGACGGGCTTCTCGAAGAAAACGCCGCTCTACAGGCTCAGTTGGACGCCAGAAAGAAAAAAATAAGCCTGGCGGCCTGTCTGGCTGAAGATTACAAAATCAATACCCGCAAAATCGCCGTTGCTTCCAGCGAAGAGTTTGGCCTGCCGTTGCTCGACCTGGCCGCCCTGGATACGGAGAGCATCCCCAGGAACCTGATTGAAGAAAAGCTGATACGCCAGCATCAGGCCCTGCCCATTCTGAAACGCGGTAACAGGTTGTTTGTGGCCGTCGCCGACCCGATGAACTTGATGGCCCTGGATGAAATCAAGTTCAACACCGGCATTCCCACGGAACCCGTCCTCGTTGAAGTCGACAAGCTGAACCGGCTGATCGAAGACGCCCTGAGCGCCGCCGATACGGCCATGGAGGATATGGCCGGGCTGGACGAAGATCTGGAAAACCTGGATATTTCCTCGGAGGAAGAAGGCGAAAGCGACGATGCCGCTAGCGGTGTCGACGATACCCCCGT
>DASVCP010000291.1:0-5982 GCA_036381555.1 Gammaproteobacteria bacterium | reverse complement strand
AACCGCCCGTTTGAGGGGAGGGAGGGATGTTCGGTCAGACCCCATTACTCATCGTCGCGTGCGTTTTGCCGGCCCCCGCCAAATCCATAACGACGCCGTTTATAGAAGAGGATCGCGCCGATGTACAAGAGCGCATTGATTACCGGGGTTACCGGCCAGGACGGGTCTTACCTGGCGGAGCTTTTGCTGTCCAAAGGCTACATCGTCCACGGCATCAAGCGCCGTGCTTCGTCGTTCAACACCAACCGGGTCGATCATTTCTACCAGGACCCGCACATCGACTACACCCGCTTTTTTCTGCATTACGGCGATTTGACCGACACGTCCAACCTGAACCGGCTGATCGCCGAGACCCAGCCGGACGAGATTTACAACCTGGGCGCGCAAAGCCATGTGGCGGTGTCGTTCGAGGCGCCGGAGTACACCTCGGACGTGGACGCGCTGGGCACGTTGCGGCTGCTGGAGGCGATCCGCTTTTTGCGGCTGGAGCGGAAAACCCGTTTTTACCAGGCCTCCACCAGCGAGCTGTTCGGGCAGGTGCGGGAAACGCCGCAGAAGGAAACCACGCCGTTTTATCCGCGCTCGCCCTATGCGGTCGCCAAGCTGTACGCCTACTGGATCACCGTGAATTACCGCGAGGCCTACGGGCTGTACGCCTGCAACGGTATTCTGTTCAACCACGAAAGTTCGCGGCGCGGCGAGACCTTCGTGACCCGCAAGATCACCCGCGGCATGTGCAATATCGCCTTCGGCCTGGAACCGTGTTTGTACATGGGCAACATGGACGCGTTCCGCGACTGGGGGCACGCCAAGGATTACGTCGAAATGCAGTGGATGATGCTGCAGCAGAAGCAACCGGAGGATTTCGTGATCGCCACCGGCATTCAGTACAGCGTGCGGCAGTTTATCGAGTTCACTGCCGAGGAACTGGGCATAAAGATCGAGTGGCAGGGCAAGGGCACCGATGAGAAGGGTGTCGTGGCGGCGATCGAGGGCGATAAGACACCCGCAATGAAAGTCGGCGACGTGATCATCCGGGTCGATCCCGGTTATTTCCGGCCCTCGGAAGTGGAGACGCTGCTGGGCGACGCCACCCAGGCGCGGGAGAAACTCGGCTGGACGCCCAAAATCGGCATTCGCGAAATCGTTCAGGAAATGGTCACTCACGATCACGCCCAGGCCCGCCGCCAGGCTATCCTCAACAACATCGATGCGGCCAAAGATTCCCCGGCCGTGTCATGATCGAGGAAATTCGCAACGAGGGCGAGCTGCTGGCCATCATCATCCGTAGCAACTTCAACGATCCCGGAATTTCCTTCGTCACGCCCGACGAGCTGACACAACAGCTGGCTTTTATGCGCCATCCCGCCGGCAAGCGGATCCGGCCGCACCTGCACAATCCCGTGCCGCGAGAAGTGCTTTACACTCACGAGGTCCTGTTCATCAGGCGCGGCAAGCTGAGAGTGGACCTGTACGATAACGAGCAGCGATACCTGCACAGTCGCATACTCGAAACCGGCGACGTTATCCTGCTGACCGGCGGCGGGCACGGTTTCGAGGTGCTGGAGGAAGTGGAAATGATCGAAGTCAAGCAGGGACCGTACGCCGGCATAGACGACAAGACGCGCTTCGATGTTCCGCCCGACTTCAAACCCAGTGTGCCAAGTACGCGATAAAACAAGGCACGCAGTAAAACAAGCGCGTAAATAGCTAATTTCGGTATTCAGATGAGTGATTTTATTCCGGTAAACGAACCGCTGCTCGACGGCAACGAGAAAAAATACCTGGCCGAGTGCATCGACACCGGCTGGATATCCTCCGAAGGGCCGTTTGTCGAACGCTTTGAAAAGCTGTTCGCCGAGCGCGTCGGCCGCAGGCACGGCATCGCGGTTGCCAACGGTTCGGTCGCGCTGGACGCGGCTGTGGTCGCGCTGGACATCGGGCCGGGTGACGAAGTCATCATGCCGGCGTTCACCATTATTTCCTGCGCGGCGGCGATCGTGCGCGCCGGCGCGACACCGGTGCTAGTCGACAGCGATCCCATCACCTGGAACATGGATGTCTCGCAGATCGAGGCGCGTATTACACAACGCACGCGGGCCATCATGGTCGTGCACATCTACGGCCTGCCGGTCGACATGGATCCGGTAATGGATATCGCCAACCGGCACGGTCTTGCGATCATCGAGGACGCCGCCGAAATGCACGGCCAGACTTACCGCGGGCGGACCTGCGGCAGTTTCGGCGACCTGAGCGTGTTCAGTTTTTATCCGAACAAGCACATCACCACCGGCGAAGGCGGCATGATCGTCACCGACGACGATCAACTGGCCGAGCGCTGCCGGCGGTTGCGTAACCTTTGTTTCCAGCCCGGACGTCGTTTCGTGCATGAGGAACTCGGCTGGAATTTTCGCTTTACCAATCTGCAGGCGGCCGTCGGCCTGGCGCAACTCGAGCGGCTGGATGAGTTTGTCGGCAGGAAACGGCGGATGGGCGCATTGTATACCCGGTTGCTGACGGGTTTGCCGCAAGTCCGCTTGCCGCTGGCGAAAACGGATTTTGCGGAGAATATTTACTGGGTTTACGGACTGGTTCTTGAACCGGACAACGGCTTCGATGCCGACGAGGCGATGCGGCGTTTTGCCGCGCGGCAGATCGGCACGCGTCCGTTTTTCTGGCCCATGCATGAGCAGCCGGTGTTCAGGCAGCGCGGCTTGTTTGCCGGCGAGTCATACCCGGTGGCGGAAAATCTGGCGCGGCGCGGGTTTTACCTGCCGAGCGGGATGGCGTTGAGCACGGAGCAGATCGGGAAGGTCGCGGATGTGGCGCTGAAAATACTGGGCGGCCACGCGTGAGAGATTATTTATATAAGAGAGTGATGTGATGGGAGTTTTCGGAAAATATTCGAGATATTACGACCTGCTGTACCAGGAAAAGGATTACAAGGGCGAGGCGGAATATATCGCGGGGCTGATCGAGAGGTTCAAGCCGGGCACGCGTCATTATCTGGAATTGGGCAGCGGCAGCGGTATCCATGCGTCGCTGTTGAGCAAAATGGGGTATAGCGCCGAGTGTTACGATTTCAGCGAGGAAATGCTGAACGCCGCCCAGGTCCGGCGCGAACAGTTGCCGCCCGAACAGGCCGAACGGCTTAACTTCACACGCGGCGATATTCGCAACCTGCGGCTGGGAAAAAAATTCGATTGTGTCACCGCGTTGTTCCATGTGCTCAGCTACACGGCGACCAACAGCGAGTTGAAAGCGGCGTTCACAACGGTCCGGGAGCATATGAATCCCGACGCCGTTTTTATCTTCGACAGCTGGTACGGCCCGTCGGTGCTGACGATCCGGCCCTCGGTGCGGATCAAGCGGGTGAGAAACGAACTGTGGGAAATCACGCGCATCGCCGAACCGGATTTGAACATGAACGAGTGTTATGTGGACGTCAATTACACGATGTTCGTGCGCGACCTGGCCAGCGACGAGGTCGAGCAGTTGCAGGAGACGCATCGCATGCGTTACCTGTTCAGGCCCGAAGTCGAATTGCTGGCGGAATCCTCCGGCATGCGCCTCGAACACGCCTGCAACTGGATGAGCGATGACGAACCGGATGCAACGACGTGGGGCGTCTGCTTCGTGCTCAGGGCGATATAGCGTTGTAACTTCTTTTCAGCCGGCTTCCGGTGCCGGCAAACCCGGAAGCCTCTCGCTGAGACGCAGAGAACGCAGGGAACCCCTGGAAATGTTTTTAATAATTCAATTGGTTTTCCCTCCGCGTCTCTGCGAGATCAATTTTTAAAAGCCTGCTTTCTCGCCGGACACAGGTCAGAAATTGAATCCGCAGGGATACGTTAAGAATGCGGCCTAGCCTTTGGTGCCACCGAAGCGCAAACGCCAGATTACATGCAGGTAGCGCGTGCCGCGACGGTATAAACCCAACAGGTTGGTTGCGGTTTTGGATTCGCCCCATCGTCTCGGAGTGAGCACGTAGGGGATTTCGGTGATTTTTGCCCGGCGTTGCTTGATAAGGTAATACATCAGGCCGATGAAATATTCGCCGTGGTCGCCGTAAAGCTCGTATCCCTCGAGTATCTCGCGCTTGATCATGATATAGCCGCTGGTCCAGTCGCTGCAGCGGCAGCCGAGCGTCAGGCTGCAAAATATGGTGATTATCTTGCTCAGGATAAGCTGCGTGGTCAGTTGCATGCCGGAGCCGCGGATATCGCCGCCGCCGCTGATGTAACGCGAGCCGACCGCGACGTCCGCACCTTCGTCGATCGCGCGCAACATTTCCGGAATCCGCTCCGGCGACATCGAAAAATCCACGTCCATCCACATGACCAGCCGCCCCCGCGCGTGCTTGATGCCGTCGTTGTACGCGCTGGTCAGGCCGCGGGCATTCATGCGGCGCAACAGCCGCACTTGCGGATGCTCGCGCGCGAATTCCTCGACAACCTGCCAGGTGCCGTCCGGTGAGTTGTCGTCGACGACGATAATTTCAAAAGACAGGTCGGCGAGCAGGCGCACGATTTCCCGCATCATCAGCAGAATATTTTCACGTTCGTTATAGGTCGGCAGCACGACGCTGAGCGCCGGTGCATCGCTTGTCGAATTCATGTACAGACCTCCATTCGCTTTGACGCGGACGCCGGAATATTTCCGGTCATAATCGCAGTGTCATGGACTGTTATAGTTATAAGCCGGCCACGGATTATCGCAAATTTTTTCCGTTTGGCGCGGGTTTTCTTTCAATCAGGCGCATCGGCGGCATGTGCCCGGCGGGCGGTTGCGAAGACCGGCCCCAAGACGTCGCCGGGTTGTCCGCAAATCCCGCTCGCCGGCGGGCCCGTCATTAATTCTTGTTACTCCTCGGTCCGGCAAGGTATAATCGCGCGGGGTTTTCGCGCGAGCCTGTCGCGGAACGGATTTCACTGAATTTCATTCGGCCTGGATTGCGCGAAAAGTAGAGACAGAGGGGCCGGCTGGACCGGCAGTGTGGGGGAATAATGAGCGCAGACCGGCATCAAGTCATCGAGCACGTCAAGTGCCGATTGTGTGGTTCCAGCGAGTTACAGGCCGTATTCTCGGTCGGCAACCAGTATATAAACGATTTCGTGCCCGAGGAGCGTGTCGGGCAGGGGCTGCGCGCGCCGCTGGATCTGGTGATGTGCAAGACCTGTTCGTTGATTCAGCTCAAGCATACCGCGCCTCAGGAGCTGCTTTATTCCCGTTTTTATTGGTACCGTTCGGGTGTGACCGACACGATGCGCCGCGCGTTGCGCGATGTATCCGCCGCGATCGAAAGCATGGTGGATTTAAAGGAAGGGGATGTTGTTCTCGACATCGGCGCGAATGACGGCACGCTGCTGGACACCTACACGGTGCCAGGGTTGAAAAGAGTCGGTTGCGAACCGGCCGATAACCTGGTCGATATGTGCCGCGAAAAAACGCCCTATGTCATGCACGATTTCTGGCTGTACGACAGTTACATGCGCCACGCGCAGGAATGGGGCTTCGGCAAGGCCAAGGTTATCACCGCGCTGGGCATGTTCTACGATCTTGAGGAACCCAACCAGTTTATCGGCGACGCGGCAAAGGCGTTGGACGAGGACGGCATATTCGTCGCGCAGTTGATGTGCCTGGGCTCGATGCTGGACAAAAACGATCTGGGCAATATCTGTCACGAACATATCGAGTACTACTCCCTGGCCTCCTTGAAGTATCTGTTCGAGAACAACGGGCTTGAAATTTTCAAGATGGAGGAAAACGACGTAAACGGCGGCAGTTACCGGATATTCGCGCGCCATTTCAAGCAAGGCAGTATTCCGTTGCAGGAAAATATCACGCTGGACGATTTACATGCGTTCAAGGCGAGGCTCGATGACAACCGGCAAAAATGCGTTGACTTCATCAAGGCCGAAGTCGCCAAAGGCAAAAAGGTCTATGTGTACGGCGCCTCGACCAAGGGTAACGTGATTCTCC
>DASVCP010000290.1:0-2232 GCA_036381555.1 Gammaproteobacteria bacterium | reverse complement strand
GGGCAATTCCCTGCCCTCCGCCCTTCGGGCCCGCCTCCAGCGGTTCAAAATTGTTCCCGACGATTTTGTGAACCTAATTCCAGGTTCCATCACCCTCCCATTCAGTAAATTAAAAAAGGCCTTCACGAAAAGTGAAAGGCCTTTTTTAATTTGAAGGTTTTTGGTTAGGTGGGGTTCCCGTGCCGCTGTAACACGCTCACTCCGTAGAGACTACGGTAGAGCGAGATCCGGCGGTTCCTCCTCTGACACTCCTTGCTCTCTGAGACAGGGCTCCCGGATAGGCCGGTGCCTATTGAAGATTTTTGGTTGAGACCCGTGGTTCCTGTACCGCTGATACTTATGTGCTACTTAACCATGGGTATGGGGGAGCTTTTGGTTCCCGTGCCGCTGTAACACGCTCGCTCCGTAGATACTACGGTGGAGCGAGATCGGTGGTTCCTCCTCTGACACTCCTTGCTCGTACCATAGATACAAGGAGATTTTGGTCGGGACGGCAGGATTTGAACCTGCGACCCCCACAACCCCATTGTGGTGCGCTACCAAACTGCGCTACGCCCCGACGGCGGAGGGAATTTACTGTATTGTGGATGGAAATGAAAGTCTAAAACAAGCTCAACGCTTGAGAATTTGCAAAATCTCTTCCAGTTCGAGGCGAACCTGGCGAATAACCTGCTGTGAATGAGAAGTGTCCTCTTTGGCCGACTCTCCCGACAGTTGCAATCGTGCGCCGCCTATCGTGTAACCCTGATCGTACAACAGGCTTCGAATTTGCCGAATCAGAATAACATCATGCCGCTGGTAATAACGGCGATTACCCCGCCGCTTGACGGGTTTGAGCTGAGGAAACTCCTGCTCCCAATACCTCAACACGTGAGGTTTTACCTTGCACAACTCGCTTACTTCACCAATGGTGAAATATCGCTTGTTGGGTATTGTTCCTAATTCATTATTATTGCTGGCTTCCAGCATAGGCCTCGACTCTCGCCTTCAATTTCTGTCCCGGTCGGAACGTCACCACCCGTCTGGCGGAGATCGGAATCTCCTCGCCGGTCTTGGGATTGCGTCCGGGACGTTGATTCTTATTTCGCAGCGTAAAATTTCCGAAACCAGATAACTTAACATCGTCACCAGCAGCCAGCGCCCCCCTGACTTCGTCGAAAAACAGCTCGACCAGCTCTTTAGCTTCGCGTTTGTTAAGCCCCAGCTCGTTAAACAGCATTTCAGCCATTTCGGCTTTGGTCAATGCCATAGATCACTCCCGAAGTGTAGCACCCAGCTTTTCGTGTAACGCTTTTAGAATCCGTCCAATAGCGGACTCGATTTCGTCGTCAGTAAGAGTGCGTGAAATTTCCTGTAAAATCAAGCCTATCGCGAAACTTTTTCGACCAGGAGTCACGCCTTTTCCGGCGTAAACATCGAATAATCGAATTTCCGTCAAGTACTCGGGACCGGCCTCCCGGATGCACGATTCCACCCTTTCCCAGCCATGGGCATGATCCAAAACAATGGCAATATCGCGACGGATTCCGGGGAACCGGGAGATCGGCGCAAATGACGGCGGCTTGGACGATATAAGCGATTCCAACCGCAGTTCAAACGCCAGTGCCGTGCCGTTCAAATCCAGCTCCCGCACAATCCGGGGATGGACCGTGCCGACATGACCAATGGGAAGCCCGTCCCTGGAAATCTCCGCAGCCTGACCCGGATGGAGAGCCGGGTGCGCGCAGGCCTTGAATTGGAAGTTCTCATGTCCGGTTAATGCCAGCAACCGCTCGACGTCGCCCTTGACGTCGTAAAAGTCGGCCCACTCCCGGGTATCGGCATTCCAGGCTTCGGGCTCGCGCGGTCCATAACGCAGACCGGCAATCACGGCTTCCTGGCCGATGCCGGTGCGGCCGGGAATAAAGCGCAGACCCGTCTCAAAAAGATTCAGCTGCTTTTGCTGGCGATGCACATTGTATTTCAGCGTATTCAACAATCCAGGCAACAGGCTGGTGCGCATAACCGACAATTCTGAAGAAATGGGATTATTCAGCGCCAGCGGGGCCGTATCCGGTTCGACCAGTCTCTGCAAAGCGGGATCGATGAAACTGTAGGAAATGACTTCATGATACCCCCGCTCCACCAAAGCGGCGCGGATGACATCGGGCGACACGTCGGCGTCCGATCCCTGCAACTGTTCGGGTGCGAACTCGGGAACCTTGCGAGGCAGGTTCTGATAACCGTGAACGC
>DASVCP010000289.1:0-2878 GCA_036381555.1 Gammaproteobacteria bacterium | reverse complement strand
CAGTGTTTCCGCCTTTTCCTGCGCCTCGATTGTTTCCCGTTGTTTGATGCGGGCCATGACTTCCAACACGCCTTTTCGATAATCGTATTCGCCGTTGTCGGGAAGTCCCTCCAAAATATGCGCCCCCAGTTCCGGCTTGCCGGAAGCAATGTAGGCTGCGGCAAGCTCCATTTGCAGGTCGGCTTCGCCTCCGCCACCGCTTTCCACGCTACGCTCGATATAATCCAGACCGGCGTCGATATTTCCGCTCTGCAAGGAGACTTTTCCCAGCATCATCAACAGTTCGCTGTTATCGCCGGCATCTTCAGACAGCATGCTTCGTTGCAACAACTCACGTGCTTTACCAGGCTCATTAAGGCGCATGTAAGTCATCGCCAACAGTTTCCGCGCATGCCCATTTTCCGGTTCCACATCCACCGCCCTGGAAAGATAAAAGCTGGCCTGCTCAAGATTGTTTAGCGCATAATTGGAAGCGCCAATCAAGAACTGTGCGGAAGGGTAATTGGGCGCGATTTGCAATATGCTCTGCAGGTAACTCACTGCCTTCGCATAATTCCCGCGGGCATATTCGACCAGCGCAACCATATACTTCGGCATTGGATGCCGGGGATATCTCCTTTCCAGATTGTTGACGCTTTTTATCGCAACATCCATTTTGCCCTGCCGGAACTGCGCCTCCGCAAGACCGGTGAGCGCTCTGAATTCCTGCATGGGAGACAATACAACTTGTCCTTGATCGATTAATTCCGTGAACAGCGCCTCGGCCTCCGCATACTGCGCCTGCTCCATCAGAATCCTCGACTTCAGCAACAGGGCGTCCGGATACGCGGAGTCTTCGGCAACCACACGCTCTATCAACAGTTCGGCTTCCCGATAAGCCCGCTCCGCCAGAGAAACTTCCGCCAACCCGAGATACGCTTGGGCAAAATCCGGTTTCGTAGCCAACGCGCGCTCAAACTCGGCTCTCGCCCGGCCCTGTTGCGACAACGCTTTATACGCCCTGCCTCTGAGCACCATCAGTTCCGCCCGGTTTTCGGGATCCAACGAAGCATCCGGCGGCAGTTCATTCAGCACCTGAGAATACTTGCCTACAGCCAGATAAGCTTTGGCCATGGGTATTGCCAGTTGCTCGCGCGAGGCGCCGTACTCGATGGCCTTGGCGAACTGTGACTCGGCCTGGCGGCTCTGACCAAGCCATAACTGGATCTTTCCCAGCAGGACTCTGGCTTCAACGTTGCGCTCATCCGACTGAAGAAGTTTTTTCAGCTCGATGGCGGCCGTGTTGTAATCCCCTTCCTGGTACAGGAAGCGAGCATCCTCAAGCCGCATCTGCTCCGTTTTAAAATAATCGCATCCGCACACCATCAACAACGGCAGGACAACCGGAATCAGTCCCGCCTTACAGGTTCGAAATCTATTTTTCACCATAAACATATACTGATTTTCTTCTCTGCATGAATCGTAATTAACGTGATAACGCTGACAAAGCGCGAGTAAAATCTTCCAGCCTCTCGCGCGCATCATTGACAGAGTGGGTTGCATCCGACTCAACGATAAACACCATTACTGACGGATCATTGCCGATCCTGCCCCAGACCCCCAACAACTTTGCAAATGCCGGATTGGCGGTTCCCAGCCCCGCGCTTTGGTACCAATGCCACACCAGATGTCTGCCGGAACCCCGTTTGAATAAACCTTCGCTTACGCTGCGAATGTAACCGGCGTTTAAATTGACGGTTGCACGGGCCAACGGCTCGGCGTATTCACCGTAAACATGATTCATATCGGAAACCGCCTCCTTGCCCTGCCTCTGCTTTACGTACTGGTAAACCGTCAATTGCACGTCACCGGCGCCGTTCGAGTAATAACCGTCGTTGCGATAGTCATAACCGCTGAATCTTGTTTGCCAAGTCTCGAAAGAGCCGTCGCTTTTTTTCCAATTTCCTATAGCCTGCGGCAATGCGACGGGAGCGTAATCTTCATTCCCGGCGCGCGCGTCCAACAACGACAACAGCACGGGGCCGGTTAACGCGGCCAGGCAGGGAACCGCGATTACCAGATAGGAGGTTTTTGCCGGAGAATGCGAGCGATGCCTATGGACCGGCGGCGGTTCATGCGGAATATGATTTCGAAAGTATCCGGTCAACAGATACAGGAAGACGAAGAACAGTCCCCCAAACAATACCCAACCCAGCGCATAGTGATCGGTAACCAGGCTGTGCCGCATTTGAGTCATCTGTCCGGCCACCACCACAATGTATACGCGAATGATGTTGCTGATCACGGCAACCGCCAACGCCGCCAGAACCACGAACATACTCTTGCGCAAATTCAATCTCAGGCTATCGGCAAAAATCAGCGCCACCGCCCCGGCGACAATAAACTGACTCAGCCCGCTGCAACTGTCCTCGACCCTGAACATGCCTGCGGGCACTTCTAGGATAATACCGCTGGATACAGCGGGAATTCCGGAAGCATTGAGCAGAAACCTCACCCAGACAATCGTGAGCCATTGCAACAGGCCGTTGAATATTTCCCAAAACGGAATTGAGAACAGCAGCAAGAGAACCGGCAGCCCGTATACACGCAAAGACCCGGCGCCAAATAGCGTATAGAAAAGCGCCAGCAGCAGGAAAATCAGGCAGAGATACTGAACGATCTGCACCTGAGCCAGCGCAGCCGCCAGCCAGATCAGACTCAATCCCAGCACCAGCGACAAACCGAGCATATCCGGCTTGTCCTTTATATCGAGCCGCGCGGCCTTGCTCTTTTTATAGGCAAGTATTCCGCATACCAGCAGCAATAGCGGCCCGTGGGAGTATGTCGGGTTGTCCTGCCGCACCCATAAATCCAGAAGATCGCTTGCCGTTTCTCCATA
>DASVCP010000288.1:0-4392 GCA_036381555.1 Gammaproteobacteria bacterium | reverse complement strand
CACACGCCTGTTACCCACCATGCAAGCCGGAAATACGCGGCCGATTGCTCCGCCGCTGCCGGGCGGGCTGGGACAGGGCTTGGGTGGCGAGGGTTTCGGGACCGAGGATTCCGGGACCGGCGATGCGGGCACGGAGGGCTCGGGGTCATGAGGACCTTGAGCGGGCCTGCACTCATGCGCACGGGGTATCGCCATCAGTACGGCGTTGCTCTGATCACGGCGTTGCTGATACTGGCGCTTGCGACAACGGCGGCTGTTTTCCTGACCAATCAACACCAACTGAGCATCCGCCGCACCGGCAATATTATTACCGGCAACCAGGCCTATCTTTACGTACTCGGCGGCGAAGCGCTTGCCATGAGCGTGCTCAATCATGACCGCAAAAACACCCAGTTCGACGCGCTCAACGAAGAGTGGGCCATGGACGCCGCGCCGTTGCCCGTCGACGGCGGCTTCATTCAGGGCGAACTCCACGATTTGCAGGGCCGCTTCAATATCAATAATTTATTTCAAAACGGCAAAGTCGAACCCGTCTGGGTGGCTCGGTTCGAGAAATTGCTGGCGCAGTTCGCCATTGACCCGGCTCTTACCTCCGCCGTCATCGACTGGATGGATCCCGATCAAAATGCGAACGGTACGTACGGCGCCGAAGACGATTACTATGTCGGCATGGTCCCGCCGTACCGGGCGGCCAACGCGCCGATCAAGAGCTTGAGCGAACTGCGCCTGATCCGGGGGCTCAACAACGAACCCCAAAAACTCGATTTGCTGATGCAGCACCTGACCGCATTGCCGGAACAGACCGTCATCAATGTCAACACCGCCTCGCGTGAAATTCTGGTGGCGCTGGGGCTGGACCCGTTTGTCGCCGAAGAAATCACGCGCCAGACCGGCGTGTTTCTGGATCCGCAGCTCAATACCGCCATGAATGCGAATACCGACGCGAACGCGAATATGCAGCCTTATGCGGGAGCGAATGCGGACGCCAATCGCGCAGCCGGCGGCAACTCCCAAACCACCGCCACCGGGCAACCTATAGAAGACCCGATGGCTGCAATTGTGCCCTTTGAAACCCTCGAGCAATTCAATCAGGCGGCCCGGACCGGCCAGATCGAAGGCTTCAATCCCCAGGGACTGGACATCGGCTCGAATTATTTTCTGTTTGAGGGCTATGCCGAGGTGGATCGCGGTCGGGCGCTTTTAAAAAGCCTGTTACACCGCGATAATAGCGGTATCATGCGAGTGGTGGTGCGCAGCCAGGGTGATTTATAAAAATTTGCAAATAAGCGCTATGGAAACCCTGTTTATCAAACTGGATAACAAAAACCCGGATACGGTTCAATGGGTGGTGATCGACGAGGCGGGTAATCCCGAGGCGACCGTGCGCCAGGGTTCCCTGACGGAAGCCAGGGAGTTTGTCCATCAACGCCGTGTTGTCTGCGCCATTCCCGGCACCGACGTTTACCTGGACCATGTCAACCTTCCCAGCAGCCGCAGCAGGAGAAAATTGCAACAGGCCGTCCCCTTTGCCCTGGAAGACGACCTGGCCGAGGACCTGGACGACCTGCAATTTGCGCTGGGCAGGGAACAAACGATGACACCGGCGGAAACCGAGGACGGGCCGTCCCAATCGCTGATCAACCTGCCCGTGGCCGTCATCAACAAACAGCGGTTGCGCGCTTACCTGGATCGCCTGGCGGAGGCCGGCATCAAGCCGCATGTCATGATGCCGGATGTGCTGGCGGTTCCCTATCAGGACAATGAATGGAGCGTCTGCATAGACGACAAAAGCGCCCTCGTGCATACCCGCCCGCAAGCCGGCTTTGCCTGCGACCTTGAGAATCTGCCGTTTATGCTTGAAGCGGCGCTGAACACAGGCGATGAGCAGAAGACATCCCCTGCGCAGATTCGGATCTGGAATCACAACGGCGCCGCGCCGCCGTTGAGTGTCGACAGTGAAATCCAGGTCGACCTGATCGAACAGGACACCCTGCCCGTCGTCACGCTGGCCAGGGGTTACAAGAAAGACCAGCATATCAATTTACTGCAAGGGGAATTCAGCTACCGGCAGGAATACGGCAAACTGCTCAAACCCTGGCAATTGCCGGGCGCTTTGCTGCTGACGTTGATTGTCGTACTTTTCACCAGTAACTTCATCGAGTACAAACGCCTGCAAAGTCAGCAGACTGAACTGCAGCAAAACATGGTGGATCTCTACAGGCAGGCATTCCCCGACGCCCGCAATATTCCCGATCCCAAAAGACAGATGGAGGATAAGCTCAAGGAAGCCGGCGCCGCCAGCAGCAGCGAGAGCCCCTTTCTCAAGCTGCTGAACTATGTCGGCACGGAAATCAGCGTGAATCCACAGATAAAAATTACCTCGCTGAGCTTTAACGGCAACCGCCTTGACGTAGAGCTGTCGGTGCCAGAACTGGCCACCTTGGACGCTCTCAAACAAAAGCTGGATCAGCACACCGATGTGGCCACGGAGTTGCAATCCGCCAGCACGGAAGGCGACACGGTTAAAGGTCACCTGCGGATAAGCCAACGATGAAAGAATGGTTTGAAAACCTGCAACCCCGGGAGCGCTTGTATGTCATCGGCGGCGGCGTCTGCCTGTTGCTGCTCCTGCTGTACACGACGATATGGTCGCCTCTGAGCAGCAATCTAAAATCGTCGCGTGAAACAGTGGCCCAACAGCGCCAGGACCTGGAATGGATGCGGGCGGCCAGCGAACAGGTGCAAAAACTCGGCCTGAACCGCTCAACTAACCGGGGGAGCCGAAATCGTTCCCTGCTGGCGGTAGTCGACCAGGAAATCCAGGCGGCCCAACTGAAGGGTCCATTGCAACGCATGGAGCCGGAAGGAGCCCAAAGTGTGAAAATCTGGATCAATAAAGGGTCTTTCGACGCACTGGTCGGCATGCTCGGCAAGCTGGAAACCGAACAGGGCGTCAGCGTAAAAAGCCTGTCCATCAATCCGACCGATACACAGGGCCTGATCGACGCCCGCATCACGCTGACACGCGGCAGCAGCTAAGGATTTAAACTCTCTGTTTCGAAAGACAATTCGACCTCGTAATGAAAACCGCCATACAACTTACACTGCTGGGACTGGCGGCATTCCTGGTATTTTTGCTCATCAGCGCGCCGGCGGCGATACTGACCAAAGCCGTCGAGCATTACACACCCGCGCGTTTTCAAAACGTGTCGGGGACCGTGTGGCGCGGCGCGGCCGACCGCTTTGAGCTGCCCGGCGCAAGCATGGGCCCCGTTACCTGGACTATCAAGCCCGCCGCTTTCCTGCGCGGGGTATTGAGCGCCACCTTGCAGGTGGGGACCGAGGCGCAGGCAAGCGAACTGCTGGGTTCGGCTTCGCTGGAAGTCGGCCTGTCCGGCGTGGTGACCGTAACCCAGGCCCACGCCAATGTCGACGCCGCCTGGGCGTTTATGCAGGCTGCCGTTCCCATCGCCGCAACCGGCGAACTTGAACTCGCCGTCGAACAACTCGTTCTGGACCCGCAAAAGCCGTTGCCGAAAGTGCACGCCGAGCTGCAGTGGCTTAACGCCGGCGTCAACTACCCGAATGTTTATGATCTGGGCGGCTATCGCCTGCTGCTTGACCATCAACCCGAAGATGAGCCGCAAACCATAGTCGGCGCCATCAACGATATCGACAGCCCGCTAAAAATTAACGGCACCGTCGAATTGGACAGCGGTTACAACTACACTTTGAATGCGAATGTGAGCACCACTCCGGCCGCATCGCCGGATATTCAGCGCGTGTTGCCGTTGCTGGGCAATCAGAAACCGGACGGGTCCGTCGATATTCGCCGGCAGGGAAATTTGAAGAGCTTGCTTTAAATAAAGCAGAATCCAGTACCGCCCTGTGCGTCCACCGCTCCTGTGCATCCCTGCACTCGCGGCATTTGTGCATCCCTGCACGTCTACCGCTCCTGTGCGTCCCTGCACTCGCGGCATTTGTGCATCCCTGCACGTCAAGCTTTTATTCTGAATTCTGGCTCCTGGATTCTGTATTCTTCATTATGATCCTCACTGCATCCTCCACTTCCCATGCATAAACTTTCAGCAGTTCCCCCGGCATCGGTCCCTGATCGGGCGACTGCATCAGCGCCGCAATGGCCTGCAAGCGTTCAAGCTGCTCCTCGATGCTGTCTTTTTTCGCCCCGGCGCGCAAACGGTCCAGGCGGGTGAAAATATCCTGCTGGTAAGCGGTTCCGGAACCCTGGGCGTCCGCGGACTTTTTGCGCGATTTGCCATAGTTTTTCCGAGGTTCCCGCACGTTTTCCAAGGCCGGCGAAGGCGGCGGGGCATAACGGCGCCACCGTGCAATTGCGTCGTTGTTGTTGGCGACAATTTCATCGAACAGAAA
>DASVCP010000287.1:0-2902 GCA_036381555.1 Gammaproteobacteria bacterium | reverse complement strand
CTGGCGGCCAACGCGCAAGTCAACGAAGCCAAGGCCTTGTTGCGGGAAGCGGAGCTGACGGTGCAGCGCAATCGTGAACTGCTTGCCCGGCAACTGATCAGCCAGTCCGTAATGGACAACGCCGAAGCGGCATACCGCTCCCTGCAGGCCCGTCTGCAAACACGGCAGGCGGAAGTCAGGATGGCGGAAAACCAGATTGCGGTGCAAAAACAAAGGCTCGAGGACCTGATTATCAGAGCGCCGTTCTCAGGCGTGGTCGTGGCGAAAAATGCCCAGCCCGGCGAAATGATTTCACCGCAAGCCTCCGGCGGATATACCCGAACCGGTATCTGCAGCATCGTCGACATGTCCTCACTCGAAATCGAGGTCGATGTCAGCGAAGCGTATATCGATCGCATTCAAGCCGGCCAGTCGGTGCAAGCGGCGCTGGACGCCTATCCCGACTGGCGCATCCCGGCGAAAGTGGCGGCGATCATTCCGACCGCCGACCGCCAGAAAGCCACCGTCAAAGTGCGTATCGCTTTCGACGAACTGGACCCGAGAATATTGCCCGACATGGGCATAAAGGTCGCCTTTCTTGAATCCCTGCAACCTGCCGAAAAGCAAAACGGCCTGATACAGGTGCCCAAATCGGCGGTACGCAACGAAAACGGGCAATCGTATGTGTATGTCGTAAGCGATGAACGCGCCGTACGGCGGCAGGTCAAGCTTGGGCAACCGGCGGGAAACAATAAAGTGATCATTGCCGACGGGTTAAAACCCGGCGAAACTTATATCGACGATGTACCGGAAGGCCTGACCGACGGGGCGGAAATAGAAATTCAATAATGAGGAAAATGACATGTCAGACAGCTTGATCGCGCGATTGCATGACGTTGAAAAACATTTCGTCAAAGGCAATCAAAAAGTACAGGTGCTGGCCGACCTGGAACTGGAGATAAAGCAGGGGGATTTTCTCGCGCTGATGGGACCGTCCGGTTCCGGCAAGTCGACGCTGCTCAATCTGCTGGGAGGACTGGACCGCCCAACCGGCGGCAGCGTGGAAGTCCTGGGTCAGCGCATCGACCAACTTTCCAACAGCGCGTTGGCGAAGTGGCGGGCCAGGCACGTCGGTTTTGTATTCCAGTTCTACAACCTGATGCCGGTCTTAAGCGCCGAGCGCAACGTTGAATTGCCGCTGCTGCTGACAAAGCTGTCCTCCTCCCAACGCAAGGAACGCGCCCGTATTGCACTTTCCATCGTCGGTCTGGAAGACCGGCGCAGCCATTCGCCAAATGAGCTGTCCGGCGGACAACAACAACGCGTGGCGATTGCCCGGGCGATTGTTTCGGACCCCGATTTACTCCTGTGCGACGAGCCCACCGGGGATCTTGACCGTGAAACCGCGGACGAAATCCTGGAACTGCTGCAAACACTGAACCGTGAACACGGCAAAACCATCGTTATGGTGACGCATGACCCGCGCGCGGCCGATCATGCCAAAGAAGTGCTCACCCTGGACAAGGGACGTTTGAACACCGATACGGCGGCAACCTCATGAAATATGTCTACTTCATCTGGAAAAATCTGACCCGCAAAAAGGCCAGAACGATTCTGACGTTGTTGTCGATCTTCGTTGCCTTCATTCTGTTCGGATTGCTGGGCGCGCTGAATCAGGCGTTTAACTCGGGCGCGGATATGGCGGGCGCCAACCGCCTGATCACCATTCATAAAATCTCCCTGGTTAACCCCCTACCGGAAAGTTATGTCGCGCGTATTGAGCAGACAGAGGGTGTGGGAATCGCCGCGCACGCCTCCTGGTTCGGCGGCTATTATCAGGACCCGAAAAACGCGTTTGCACAGTTCGCGACGGACGGGGAACGCTATCTCGAAATATATCCCGAACTTGTCCTGCCGGAAGAACAAAAAGCGAAATGGCTGAAAAACCGCACGGGTGCGATCGTCGGAGACAGTCTGGCCAGACGGTTCGGATGGAGTGTGGGCGACCGCGTACCGCTGATCGGCACAATATTCCCCCATAGCGGCGGCAATCAAACCTGGGAGTTCGAAATCGACGGCATCTTCACGTCGACCGAAACCCGCGCCGATACCAGCTACATGTTGTTTCACTACGATTATTTCGACGAAGCCCGCGACTTTGGCAAGGGAACCATCGGCTGGATCGTTTTCACCATCGACAACCCGGAGAACGCGGTGCAAATCTCGAGTTCTATCGACGGAACGTTCGCCAATTCGCCGGCGGAAACCAAAACCAGCACCGAGAAAGCCTTTGCCGAATCGTTTATGAAACAGTTCGGCGACATCGGTCTGATCACCAAGCTGGTGATCTCCGCCGTTTTTTTCACGATGCTGCTGGTCACCGGCAACACCATGGCACAAACCGTGCGCGAGCGCATCCCCGAACTGGCGGTACTCAAAACCATAGGCTTTTCGGATATCAGCATGCTGTTCTGGGTGTTGGGTGAATCGGTCACCCTGGCATTGATCGGCGGCATTATCGCGCTTGCCCTGGACTACGGCATAATCAACGTACTTTCGGCCAGTGTCGGCGCTTTCCTGCCCGGCCTGGCGTTAACAACGCCTATTATTATCCAGGGGCTCGGCTTTGCCTTGCTGTTTGGCATACTGTCGGGCCTGTTCCCGGCGTTGCAGGCCATGCGCCTGAGCATCGCCGGCGCGCTGGCGCGGGCCTAACGGGGGAAATCAAGCATGTTCAGCACAATCAATCAGACCATTGCGGTAACCATAGCCGGCATTCGCAGTCTGAGCGGCCGGCTCGGCGCCTCGTCGGTTGCGGTATTCGGCACCGCCTGCGTAGTCGGAGTCTTCATCGGCGTGCTGTCGATGGCAGCGGGGTTTCAGAAAACCATGCAGGCCGCCGGCTCCCAAAATACTTACATCA
>DASVCP010000286.1:0-6384 GCA_036381555.1 Gammaproteobacteria bacterium | reverse complement strand
CGGCTGGGGTGTGTCGAACTTCGCCGGCCGCAGCATCAGCGTGACCGTCAACGGCACGGGCACGGCGGTAACCACCGTCGGCGCGCCGCTGCCGGCGAAAGGCGCGAGCGATTATTACCATTTCAACAGCACCGCGGGCAGTTACCCGTGGGCGTCGGTTTACTGGTGGTAGAGCATCCTGTAGGCGACAGAAAGCGGGAGTTCGCCTCCCGCTTTTATGTTCAGGATGAACGGTATGCCGCGATTGCAGGGACGCAAAGGAGCGGTATTGTATCAAGATAAGGAAGGGAGACTGGTATTATTTAATTTAACCACGGAGGGCACGGAGAACACGGAGAGGGTAAAATTTAAAAAGACTACCGACTGCATAGCCATTGCAAGTACATTTATAATATTTCCTCGCCGATGCAGAGAATTGTGGAGTCGTTTTTGTTAAAGGCATTAAAGTCTTTTGTTTTTTCCCTCTGTGTTCTCCGTGGCAGATAAACGCTCCAGGCTTTATCTGCACTTCCGCCATCCATGGCGGTCGCGCTCCGTGGTTAAAATGCTTTTATCATTAAAGTCTCTCTTCCTTAATCACTTATCCAGGTTCAGCAGCCAGGCGGTGAGCAGGCCGGCGGCGGCGCACAGCGCGACGGACAACAGGCCGAGCGTAAACAGCGATTGCGAATACAGGAATTCCGCCAGTTGCAGCGGCAGCGCCGACGGCGCCGGCAGCGACCAGAGCAGCATCGCAACGGACAGCGATATCGCGGCGCAAAAAATGACCCCATGCAGCCAACGGCGGCGCGGTTTGTGGGGCGGCAGGCGTTTGATCACGTTATCGGTAAAACCGTTGTCGTTGATGTGACCGCCGTCGTCGGCCAACGCCTTGTCCAGCCAGTCGAAGTCATCGGGTATGTTCATAAGTCACCTCCTGCCAGGCCGTGAGCCGTTCGCGCAGCTTGTCCTTGCCGCGCATGATGTTGGTTTTGATCGTGCCTACCGGTTGCTGCAGAATCTCGGCGGCTTCACTGTGTGAAAAACCGCATTGAAAGCAAAGCTGTATCGAGATGCGCTCCGCTTCGTTCAGGTGCCGCATGGCCTGCTGCAAATCGTGTGCGAGATTCATGTGTTGCGTGTCGTCGTGATGCGCGCTGGCCGCTTCGGCGCAGTCGTCGTAATCCACCGTGTCCTTGCGGCCGCGCACATGACTGATAAAGAGATTGTAGGCGATGCGATGCAGCCAGGTGGAAAACTTTGCGCTGCCCTGGTATGTGTTGAGCGCGTGATAGCTTTTGATAAACGTCTCCTGCGCCAGGTCGTCCGCCAGCGCCTCGTCGCCGTTGGTCAGGCGCCGCAGCAGTCCCCGAACCGGGGACTGGTAGCGGCGCACCAGGGTGCTGAAGGCGTGGCGATCGTCATCGAGCAATACCCGGGCGATCAAATCGGCGTCGGAGACATTCATCGGTAACGCTTTCCCCGTCAGACCGCTCTTTTACCGGACTGCGGGTCTTTGTTTCGCTCAATGTACCAGATCAGCAGGTAGGCCAGGCCGATAAAGAACGGAATCGCGGACAGGCCGACCGCTTCGGGCGCGTTGACGAGCAGGAAAAACACCGCAATGCCGATACCGAGCGCGATCAGAATCAGCCCGCGTCGCAGGCTGTAACCGGGGTCCGGCGCGGGGTCCGCGAAGGAAAAGTTATCCGGGATCGGCACGCCTTTCTCGACCATCAGCTTGAGCGTGTCGAATTTCATTTCCTCTTTTTTGCCTTTATTGCGGAACACCAACCAGACGACGATGATCGCTACCACGGCGGGTGCGATGAACACGCCGACGATGCTCACGATGGCGACCGCGAAGGGGCCTGTATTTGAATCCAGATGCCAGCCGATGGCCTCCTCGATTATTTTCTGGGTTTCTCCAGACGGGTCGGTCTGCACCTGCATAACGGGCTCGGCCAGAGCTTCCGGGTTGACGGTGAAGCTGAGGGTGACCGCCAGTAGCAATACCGCCAACGAGGCCACCCGGACGAGCAGTTTATCGGTGTTCATGTGCATTCTCCTGTATTTGATGCCATTTGAACGTTAGACGCAACGGCGGGGGCGTTTGGATTCAAAAAATAAGGAAGAGAGACTTAGTTTTATAAGTTTTTAACCACGGAGGACACGGAGAACACAGAGAAAATAAAAAAGAAAAAATAACATAAAACTGCTCCACAAAGGTACGTAGGAAAAACAAAGAAAGCGTACATTTGCTGATTAAAAACGGATAAGGCAGGTTGGTTGGAATGACAGAATCATGGGTACACCTTGAGCGTTAATTTTTGCCTGGCCCCAATTTTTTTAACCTCCGTGCGCTCCGTGTCCTCCGTGGTTAAAAACTTATAAAACTAAGTCTCCCTTCCTTTTTATTTGCACGATTTATTGCAAGGTGATTCACGGTCACGCTGCGTGTAGTCAACGATCCGGCCCCGGCGGTTGAGTTCGATTTCGCAGCAGCGGTGCAGGGCGTCTTTCAGCTTGTCGCGGCCGCGCTGGACGCGGGATTTCATGCCGGACACCGACAGGCCGGCGCGGGCGGCGGCCTCGGCCTGGGTCAGGCCCTTGAGGTCGGTCAGCCGTAGCGCTTCGCGGTAGTCTTCGGGCAGCGTTTCGATCATGGGTTGCAGGCATTGCGCCAGTTCGCGGTAACTGTCGTCTTCATCGCCCTCGTCCGTTTCGGAGGCTTCGTGCGCCAGTTGTCGCAGGGCGTTGGTTTCCGTTGCCCGCCGCCGGTAAAAATCGGTAATCGCGTTGCCCGCGACCTTGTACAGCCAGGCCAGCGGATTGCCGGTCTGATCGAACCGGTCGCGGTGGGCGGCCACGCGCAGCAGGATCTCGCCGACTATATCGTCGACAAACGCGGCATCCACGCGCCTTGCAACAAAGGCGCGCAGTTGCCGGTTGAAATCTTCAATACCCGCTTCGGTCATCCGGATTCCGCCTCAGGCACAGCATACCGCCTGTTCGCCTTTTGCCGGTTCGCCCGAGCAGCAGGCAGACGGGTTGCTTTTTTGCTCCGGATTGTCGTCGCTGATCCTGTACCATTCCCACTTCAACCCCTGGGGTTCGTTCGCCCAGATTTTGTCCTGGGCCGCATGGCAGCATACAACCCCGTCTTCGACGGCGTCCAGTATGCCGCTTTCCGCGAACCGCCCCCGGGCGGCCTCGACTTCCGCCGGTGTGAATACTTCCACGCCCAGATGGTTCAAGCGCTCGGCGGCAAGCGGATTCTCGAACAACACCAGCTTCAGGGGCGGCGCGTCGATGGCGAAGTTCGCGTAGCCTTTGCGGATTTTGTGGGGCCGGGCGTTAAAGAATTTGCTGTAAAACTCAACGGCTTCGTCCAGGTCGCGGACGTTCAGGGCAAGTTGCAGTCGCATAACGATCTCCTGTTTGCTTTTGATCGTAAAGACGCGCGAGGCATGAAAAGGACGCAAAAAAAGCAAAAGGTGGCCGGTTCCGGGTGAGAACGGGATCACGGAAAAGGAATAAATCATTAATAAACAAAGCCTTATAGGCAGATAAGGTTCGCGGGATTTTGGCCGATAATGAAATGACCGGCCGGGTGCCGTTGGCCGGCATTGCCGGCGCATTGACACCCGGCAGACGCGTTGGTAGTTTCCGTGGTGCGGGCTGATGTTGAAATTTCAAAGTTCGGTTCGCTGTCCTTCAACAACTTACATGATGAGGCTCGCAGTTTATGAAAAGACTGTTGACTATTTCCATGCTGGTGTTTTCCCTGTTTCTGCTGGGGTGCGACGATGACGACCCCGATTGCGTGACCGGTGTCGCCGGCTGCGCCAGCGACCAGTACAGTTGCTCCGCGGCGGATAACTGTTACTCGACGCAATCAGCTTGTTCCTCAAGCGGCGAGTGCTGATTTCCGTTCAGCGTTCCGAAACGGTTGCCGGCGAGTTCAGGCTTGCCGGCCCGCTTTTTTCAATACCTTCCGTGTCAAAATCCCGTTCTTTCCATGCCGGTGCCCGGTGATGCCATGAGCCGGATCAAGTTGTTTTCCGGCGCCGCGATCATCGCGGGGCTGGGCTTCGGCGCCGGTTATTACTGCGCGGCGGATTCCCCGCCGGACCGGGTTGCACCGGCCAACGCGGCGGCAGTGCCGCAAGAACAGACCCGGCTGGAACGCCAGCTGGCCGACGCGCTGGCTGAAATCCACCGGCTGCGCGCCGGCTCCGACACCGGCGAAACGCCCGCCGAGGAATCCCCCAATCTGCCGCTGGCCCGGCCGTCCGCCTACGCGGGGTTGCTGGAAAAACTGGACACGCTGCCGCTGTCGCTGATCGAGTCCCAGCTGGAAAAATACCTGGGCGGCGATGCGCTCACGCAAATCGACGACAAGCGGGCGTTCGCCAAGCGGTTACTGGAAGTGGCGCTGGAAGACCAGGAGCCGCCGGAGGAAGAGGACGGCCCGCTCAGTTTCGATATCCAGTTCTCCCGGTCGCCCATGTACGGCAAGCAGATGATCTCGCAGGATATCGCCGTCTCGAAATTCGAACCGCTGTTTGCCCATATCGTCACCGCCGACGACCTGGGCGAAGTGATTCTCAAGTGGCAGGACGTCGGCAGCGGCGAAATCCTGACCTTCAAGAAAGTGCACATCGGCCCCGGCAGCCAGACGTACCTCTCGGCGGTCCCCATGGACGGCTGGCAGGAATCCGTCTACCGGGTCAGCCTCAACAGCATGGACGCGTCGGTCGATCTGATGGGCGCCAGCGCCTACAGCATCGCCGAAGTCTACGGCGAAGCGGAAGACAGCCGCGGACCCAACACCGAAATCATCAATGACCTGATCTCCATGGGCCAAGCCGTGCCGAAGGTTAAACAGTAAGGTAAACAATAAAGAAGAGAGATTTTTTATATATAAATTTAACCACGGAGGACACGGAGCGCACGGAGGTTAAAAGATTGTTTTCGGCAAAATCTTAACATTCTGGTATCGCCAATACCGTTCAGCTATTTTGAGATTTTTGGCGAAACCTCCAAGATAACGAAAATCCTGTTCTACTGTGCAAATATGGGCTTCAGCATATTTGGCATCTTCTTTTCCCTCCGTGTTCTCCGTGCCCTCCGTGGTTAAACCTTATAAATTAGGCTCTCATCCTTATCCTCGCTATAATCGACGAAACTTTACGGGGGACAATCATGCGTTTATTGTTGATTTCTTTGGTGTTTCTGGCGGGGCCGGCGTTCGGCATGGGTAAATTCAAGGGTGACGAATCGGCGGCGTTTCCGTTTCCGTCCAACCAGGGGCCGGGGCCGTACTGCAAGGCCGTGCCGGGGTCCGATCCGGCCGACGCCCGCAAGGCCTACGAGGTCTGGAAGGAAACCCTGGTGACCCGCGAGGGCGCCAACGGCTTCCGGCGTGTGGTGCGGCCGGACACGCCCGACGGCGTGCAGAATTCCACCGTCTCCGAAGGCATTTCCTACGCCATGATCCTGGCGGTCTACTTCAACGACCAGGCGCTGTTCGACGACGCCTTCCGCTACTCGCTGCGCTGGTCCAATAAACGGGGCCTGATGCACTGGTACATCAACCCCGAGGGCACCGAAGCCTGCCCCGGCCGCGACGACTGCGGCGCGGCCAGCGACGCCGACGAGGACATCGCCTTCGCGCTGGTCATGGCCGACAAGCAGTGGGGCGGCCAGGGCGCACTCGACAAGACCTACCGCGACTACGCCCTGCGTCACATCGCGCTGGTGAAAAAATACGAGGTCACGCCCGGGTACGTCTTCACGCCCGGCGACGAATGGAAAGGCGACATCGTCAACCTGTCGTACTTCGCCCCGGCCTTCTACCGCGTGTTCGGCGAGTATTCCAACGACGAGGCGTTCTGGAACAAGGTCATCGACGTCAACTACGAGCTGCTGTTCAAGACGCTCAACGAGAAAAACGGCAACGTCGACAACGGCCTGGTGCCCGCCTGGAGCACGCTCGAGGGCGAACCGATCGAAGCCTTCCCCGGCGCGCTGACCTACCACCAGACCGACTCGGTCCGCACCCCGATCCGCCTGGCGATGGACTATTGCTGGAACGGCGACCCGCGCGCCAAAAAGTACCTCGACAAGATCAGCAATTTCTTCGTAAACATCGGCGCCGACCGCATCAGCGACGGCTACCTGCTCGACGGCACGGCCCACCCGGAATTCGGGCCGAAGGAAAAGACGTCTTCGGCGGTGTTCGTTGCCAGCGCCGGCCTGGCCGCGATGGCGGCGGGCGGTGATCCGGAGTACGTGAAGCAGACGTACGATATGTTGAAGGGGCTGAATCTGAATATCCGGAGTATTTATTACCAGTTGTCGTGGACGGCGATGTCGCTGGCGTTCATGACGGGGAATTAT
>DASVCP010000285.1:0-6904 GCA_036381555.1 Gammaproteobacteria bacterium | reverse complement strand
GAAAGAGACAATTCGTCCGCTTCGGAGCTTGCGATTAATGTTGTGGACATCGCCATACTTAGGGCTCTGATTAATCCTCGAAGAGCTCGAAAACCTTGTCAAGATCCATCCCGTCCATCAACGCATTGAAGATGGTCTTTTTTTGCTCGGTTGAATAGTCGGATTTGATTTTTTGTCGTAGCGCCACCCACTCTTCAGGTATGTTCTGGCGGGAGGTGTCGCCTATAAGCTCTGCCAGCACAATCAGGCTTTCCCTGATATATTTGAAACGTTGCGTGAGGCGGTCGTAAAACTGCAGGCCGATGATCGCGTTGTGTATTTTTTCTTTGGCTGCATAACAGTCCGTGAGCGCGTGGGATGTATTGATGCTTTTCTCGCCGCCGTATACTGATTTTTCGAGGGATTTCTCGAGTATGTCCAGGCAGTCGGCCATGGATGTAAAGGTATTGGTCAGCAATTCCATCGAATCATTGCCTTCTCTGAGGGTCAGGTCAATCTGGTTGGCAGTCAGGTCCAGCATATGCACGGTTTCGGTCCATTGAATCCTGGATTCGCCGGGGAACTTGTTGTTGCTGTCGTCTGCCATGATCGCGCTTCCTGTTTCAATAGGGCTTATGCCGGACGATGTTTTCGAGGCCCAGTGGGCGGGAAAGGTCTAGCAGTTCGGCGGCGCGTAACAGCCGGTCATTCGGGTTTTTCCATTTGACTTCGATGCCTTTGCTGTTTGCGGAGAGACAAAAGGCGGTTAAGAGCTGCATAACCGATGTGTCAATCTTTTCCAATTTTGAAGCGTCCAGTATGACGGGGCGGTTCGTCTCCAGGTGCCGTGCAAGTTTCGATTTGAGGTTGCTGACTTCGCGAATATCAAGTTGCCCTTTGAGTTGCAGCGCGCGGGTTGCGGTGTTGCGGACGGTGCCGGCCTGGCGCTTTTTCCGGCTCTTGTCGCCGGTTGAGGCTGTTCGTCTAAGGCTATCGGTTGTCATGTCAGGAGCTGCCTGCGCTGTGTTCGTTGTTGGGGGCAGAGTCGGGGATATTATTCAGCATTTCCTGGGAAACGAGGTACTCGACCGCCATGAGGATGACCATCTTTCCTTCGACTGTAGCCAGTCCGCTTACATAAGCCGTGTCGATACTGTTACCCAATTCCGGGGCGGGCGCAAAACATGATTCATCGATGCTGTAAACCTCCGAGACGGCATCGACCACCAGGCCGACTGTCCTCAGCTTATTGTCGAGGTGAACGTTTGTTACGATAATAACCGTGGTCGGCGTGTAATCCGCCGATTCAAGACAGAAACGCAAACGCAGGTCCATAACGGGAATTATGGCGCCTCGAAGATTGATGACTCCCAGAATATACTTTGGGGTATTGGGGATTTTAGTGATAGAGCCCCAACCTTTTATTTCCTGCACTTTCAATATTTCAATACCGTACTCTTCCTTGCCTAGCAGAAATGTAAGGTATTGGCTGGCCTTGTTGGGCTTGCTTTCCTGAATCTGTTTGGCTTTTACGGTTGGCATTTCGTTGTCGCCCTTTAGACTAATTCCGCCAGTCTGCGAACGGTCGAGCCCTGTTTCGCGTTAAACTGCTGGATAATACCCATGACATCGAGGATCAACGCGACGGTTCCGTCGCCGAGTATTGTTGCTCCGGAAACGCCTTTAACTGATTTGAAGTTGCTTTCCAGGCTTTTAATGACCACTTGCTGTTGATCCATGAGTTCGCTTACCCATATAGCATAAAGCTGGCGGTCCCATTCAACTGCAATCAGCAACCCGGTTTCGTCTTTTTCGGGAGCGACACCGGTTGACAGCACCTTGTCAAGGTGGATGATGGGCAGATATTGGTCGCGCAATTTGTAGACCTGAACGTCCCCCGGCAGTCTGTTAATGTTGCCGGGAATGATTTGCAGTGTTTCTACAATCGAGATGAGCGGTATGACGTATATTTCCGTGCCGACACGCAGGAGCTGGCCCTCGAGTATTGCGAGCGTCAACGGCAGCTTGATCGTGATTTTGGTGCCAGTTCCGGCCTGGCTCTGCACCCAGACATCTCCGCCCACCTCGTTGATGTTTCGTTTGACAACATCCATCCCGACACCCCGGCCGGATACGTCGTTTATGCTGTCGGCGGTGGAGAAACCTGGTTGGAAGATCAGGCTGATAATCTGATCGGTGTCAAGAGTGTCGTTTTCGGCAACCAGCCCCTGTTCTTTTGCCCGAGCCAGAATCTTTTCCAAATCAAGTCCGCGGCCGTCATCAATCACCTCGATAAGGATGCTGCTGCCTTGGTGATACGCTTTCAATTCTATTGTTCCTATTTCAGGTTTGCCTGCAGCCGTTCTTTCTGCCCTAGTTTCGAGACCATGGTCCAGAGAGTTACGCACCAGGTGGATAAGCGGGCCGTTTATCTTTTCGAGTACGATCAAGTCGAGCTCGGTTTCTTCGCCGGTCAGTTGGAGGTTAACCTGCTTGCCGAGCTTGATGCTCATATCATGCACCAGCCGGGGGAACCGGTCGAAACAGAACCGGATGGGTAGCATGCGGATTTGTAGAACGCTTTCCTGCAAATCACGAGTGTTGCGGACAAGCTGGGAGAAACCGAAGTCGAAGTCTTCCGGATTGTTGTCACTCGCTCCTTGCAGGCGGCTCAACATAGACTGGGTGATGACCAGTTCACCGACCAGATTGATCAGCTTGTCGATCTTATCGATGCTGACCCGTATAGAATCGAGTGCAACGGATTGACTCTCACCTGTCCACTTGTTCGTCGCCGGGGTGGCGGGTTGTGTAGTCCGCCGGGCAGGGGAGGAGATGGCTTGCCCGTCGGCTTGGGCGATAATTTCCAACTGGCATTCATCAAGAACCCAGGAGAAAACCTCATCGATGGCGTCCTGGTTGGCGGTAGTCTGCAAGCTGAGTTGCCAGCTTAGATGGCACTTTTTCGGGTCGAGCTCTTCGAAGTCGGGCAGTCGATCCAGCCGGACTTCCGAATGAAGAATTCCCATACCGGCCAGATCTTTAAACATGCGCAGGGGGTCGTTGGCTTTTGCCAGCATGTTTTCATCGGGGATAAAGGTAATCAGCCACTTCAGCGGTGTTTTATCGGGGTTGTTGTCTTTAAGCAAAGCCTGAATCTGTCTTTCAATCAATGCAACGGAGGCATAATCCGGCTCTTGTTGATCACGGCAGGCAATCAGCATTTGTCGGGTACAATCCACGGATTTGAGCAGCAGCGCCAGTAGCTCGTCGGTGGCCTCACGCAGGTCGCTGCGAAGTTCGTCCAGCAACGTTTCTATGCCGTGCATGAACTCGGATATCTGGGTAAACCCGAAAACACCCCCCCCGCCTTTGATGGAATGTGCTACCCGAAATATATCGTTTATGGCTTCAGGCGCGACCGGCCCCGGTTTGAGTTTGAGCAAGCCGTTCTCCATGGCATCAAGGCCTTCGAAACTTTCTACAAAAAAACTTTCTATGAGATCCTTGAGGTCCATTTGTCTATTTGCCGCTCGAAGTTTTGAGTCCCACTCGTCCCCGCTACGAAATTCGGAGCCAGTTCGCGTTTCTGCAATCGAGGTTGAATCGAATTCGCCGCCTGATCAGTCCAGTACTTTGGATACAACCTCCAGCAATTTTTCCGGATTAAAGGGTTTAACGATCCAGCCGGTGGCGCCGGCGGATTTACCTTCCATTTTCCGGTTACCGCCGGACTCGGTGGTGAGGACCAGTATGGGGACGTTTTCATAGTCAGGCAGTTGTCTTAATGCCTTTACCAGGGAAATTCCGTCCATCATCGGCATGTTGATATCGGTAAGCACCAGGTCGGCTTTGTTGGTTTTCGCGGCTTCCAGCCCTGCTTCGCCGTTTTCCGCGGTAATAACCTTGTGTCCGGCCTCTTTTAGCGTGAAAGACACCATTTTTCGCATGGAAGGCGAGTCATCGATTGCCAGAATATTAGCCATGGGTACTCCTCCGTTTGCCTGTTTCATGGTCTCTGCGCCGGCAGTCCTGTCCTTTGCAGAGCATTACCACCTGTCTATTAAGGTGGAGTGCGGTATCGCATCCGCCGAATAAAAATATGTATTTCAACTACTTACGTAATTTTCTCCAGACATTTTCAGTCCATCCGCTGGACGTGGGCCGGGTTCAGCCGCCTTAAACAGGCGTGCCTGCCAAACAGGGATAACGCCGGATTCACCGGTTTTTGAAGGTTTGGCACCTGAAATATCGGCGGTTGAGGCCGAATATTGAAGGCAAAATGGTTTTTTACTGAGTTTAAACTTTGCGCGGTTTGTGCCGATATGGGAACTAGGTAACTTTATTTACTGCTGCTAGTGCCCGATGGAGCGTGGAATGAAGACCCGAGGGTTTAAAGTTGATCAACTCAGCATCATTCAGAAGTTAATGGTCATGACCATTGCCATTCTGATGCTGAGTGGCAGCGTACTTATATATATAGTATCGGAAATCCGGCAAAGCGACGCCGTGATCAACGGCGTGATCAGCGAGCAGGAAGCCGTTATTGAACATCTGGCCAAGCTGGAGGAAATTCAGAAAGTCTTTGGCGATTACCATAACTGGTTGACGCACATGGCTTTGAGCTGGAAAGCCGAATCCGAGGAAGAAGCCGAGGCATCCCGGCAGGAGCTTGAGGGTCTGTTGGACGAGCTGAGTGCCGTAGACCAGGAACTGGTCGACAAGGTAAAGCCGCTGATCCCTGCTTTGCACCTGGCCATGGTCGATGCGCTGGATCGGTACGTGGACAACAACCGGGCCGAGGGAAACAAGCATTTGGTAATCGGCTCGGATATCGCCCAAAAGATTGAGCACCCGATCACCGAGCGGGTTGCCATGGTGAGAGAGGAACTCAAGCAGGCGACCGACAGACTGGTGGCCAATAACTCCGAACTGCTGGATGCCGCCATTTTTGGTTTGGTGCTTTCCCTGGTGGTGGGTGGTTCCCTGGCGGTGTTTATGTCGGCATCCATTACCCGTCCCATGGGCGCCGATCCTTCCCAGGTGCGGGAGATCGCCGAAGCCATCGCCGAAGGCAACCTGCTGATTGAAATGGAAACCAGCGGCAAGAAATCGGTTGGGGTGTTTAACGCCATGCTGACCATGAAAACCAAGCTCACCGAGGTTATTTCCGTGGTCCAGGATGTGTCCGCCCAGGTGCGTCGTGGCGCCACCGAAATACTGCAGGCCAACATGAGCCTGAATAAGCGGGCGGAGGAGCAGGCCAGCAACCTGGAACGTACCGCGGCCAGCATGGAGCAGATGACCGCGACAGTGAAGCAGAATGCCAACAACGCCCGCAAGGCCAACGAACTGGTGAAAAGCGCGCGTAGCGAAGCCGAGCAGGGCGGTCTGGTGGTGCGTGACGCCGTCAATGCCATGGGTGAAATCAGCAAAGCCAGCGGCAGAATCGCCGATATTATCGGCGTGATCAACGACATCGCCTTTCAGACCAATTTGCTTGCGTTGAATGCTTCCGTGGAAGCCGCGCGCGCCGGTGAGCAGGGCCGCGGTTTTGCGGTGGTGGCCAGCGAAGTCAGAGCACTGGCGGGCCGTAGCGCCGCCGCCTCCAAGGAGATCAAAGAGCTCATCCAGGACAGCGTCCGCAAAGTGGAAGGCGGTTCGCTGCTGGTGAATGAAACCGGCCAGAGTCTCGAGCGTATCGTCAGATCGGTCACCAAGGTCTCGGAGATCGTTGCGGATATTTCGTTCGCCAGTCAGGAGCAGGCGTCAGGTATTGAGCAGGTGAACGACGCTGTCATGCGGATGGAGGATATGACGTTGCAAAACGCCGCGTTGGTGGAAGAGGTAACCGCGGCTTGTATGTCGCTCGGTGACAAAGCCGCCGGACTGGATAAAGCCATGTCATTCTTCCGTATTTCCGGACGCAAGTCGCCCGCGCTGTCGGAAGCGGATTTTGCTGTCGAACCCAGGGCTATTGAGAACCTGACGGACAGAAGCAGCTCTTTTCGGGGTCACTCAGCGGGCAACGGCATGGAGAAAGGGCGAACCAACGGGGCCGCTGCCGGGCATGGCGCCCTTCCGGAAGTGGCCTTATCACCCTCTTTGAAAACCTCTGCTTACTCCCGCGGGCAAGCCGAACCCGGTACCGACAGTGGCTGGGAAGAATTTTAGCGATGTAAACTTCCGCAATTCTCCGCCGGCTGTACGCGATAAGCCGCACCGACCTTGACAAGTCCATCCGAAGACTCTATTGACTCATGCCGTTCATCTGAGGCAAAATCCCGGCCTTTCGTTTACGCGGAGGGGTACCCAAGCGGTCAACGGGATCAGACTGTAAATCTGACGGCTCAGCCTTCGTAGGTTCGAATCCTACCCCCTCCACCAGTAAAGTGGGTAGCGTGGGACCGCGGGCTGTTTTGCGGTGTAAGCCTGCAAAACTGCAAAGCGGTCGGATAGCGGCGAGGCAGGCGGGTGTAGTTCAATGGTAGAACCTCAGCCTTCCAAGCTGATGGTGTGGGTTCGATTCCCATCACCCGCTCCAATCTTGAGACTAGAGACTGGGTACTTACTGAAGGCCGGAGCCGGGTTTCGGCGCAGCCATCAAGCGGTAAGCGAGTTTAAGTACTGGTCTAGTTTCCAGTCTCTAGTTTCTAGACCGCCCATATAGCTCAGTCGGTAGAGCACTTCCTTGGTAAGGAAGAGGTCACCGGTTCAAGTCCGGTTATGGGCTCCAGTTGTGTGTTTTAACGTAACAGTTTGTTAGCGGAAAAGGACTAGAGGGCAATGTCAAAAGCGAAATTTGAGCGGAAGAAGCCGCACGTGAATGTTGGTACGATTGGTCACGTTGACCACGGTAAGACGACGTTGACGGCGGCGTTGACGAAGGTGATGGGCGAGAAGTTTGGGGGCGAATTCAAGGCCT
>DASVCP010000284.1:0-4702 GCA_036381555.1 Gammaproteobacteria bacterium | reverse complement strand
AAAGATTCAAAATGTGGCACTCTTCCGAGACAATTGAAGCGATCGAGTAACCGGCAATGTCGCCGTCGGCTTCCAACACGCAACAGCGGTATCCGACGCGTATACAATCCTTAAAGATATTCACCGACCAGGGGAAGGAATAGCAACTCTGCTCGATTATCCCTACTGACGGCAAATCGCTTTCAAGCATCGGCCGAATCGTGAAAGCCGGTTTTAAAATCGCAACCATGAATTAATTATAGACCGCTTTCCTTGAAGGCAAAGCAGGCCAGCTGCAAATCATCCCAGGCCTTGCTTTTGTCGGCCGGCTTGCGCAGCAAATACGCGGGATGGTAGGTGACCACTATCGGAATGTCGAAACCCGGTAACCGATGAGTTTTTCCGCGTAGCCGGCTTATGGGTTCCTCGCTTTCGAGCAGGTTCTGCGCGGCGATTCTGCCGACCGCCAGTATGATTTTGGGGTTTAACAGCTCAATCTGCCGGCGGAGATAGGGCCGGCACTGAGCGACTTCTTCCGGACGCGGATCACGGTTTCCGGGCGGTCTGCACTTGAGTATGTTGGCGATATACACCGTTTCGCGGGGCTTGCCGGCCGCCTGCAGCATGGCGTTCAACAGTTGCCCGGCGCGCCCGACGAACGGTTCGCCCTGGGCGTCTTCGTCCGCGCCCGGCGCCTCGCCGATAATCAGCCATTCGGCCTGACGGTTGCCGACCCCGAACACCGTCTGTGTCCGGCTGCGATGCAATTCACAGCGCGTGCAGGCGGCCACCTGCCGTTGCAACTGCGTCCAATCCGGCTGCTCTCCGGGCAAATCCGGCGAGGACTGTTGGTGGTTTTCAGATTCCGGCGGCAAAGGTGTTTCCACTTGCGGCTGTCCGGAAGGCGAATCGCGCAGCACCCAGCAGTCGATACCGAGCGCTTTCAGATAGGCTTGCCGGGAACGCGGAGGTGCCACCATGATGATACTTTTATTCCGGCGGTTCCGGCAGCTCCTGCTGCTTTTTCAGCAACCGCCGCTTGCGGAGTTTGCGGATCAGGCCGATAAGCGGTCCGGAGAGCATATACACGAAGAAAAACATGAACAGCACCTTCGCCGGATCGAAGGTGACGAACACCAGCACCAGCACCACCAGCAGCAACGTGGCGAACGGTACCCGATGCTGCCCGCCCAACTCCTTAAAACTGTAATACGAAAAGCGGCTGACCATCAGCAACCCGCAGAGTACGGTGGTGATCAGCGCCAGGATCAGCAGCTGCTTGCCCTGGTAGCCGAGATCCTCGCCGACCCAGACCAGCCCCACCATGATCGCCGCCGACGGCGGGCTCGGCAATCCTTGAAAATAACGCTTGTCGGACTTGCCAATCTGGGTATTGAAACGCGCGAGCCGCAAAGCGGCGCAGGCGACATAAACAAACGCCGCCAGCCAGCCCAGTTTCGACCAGTGCCAGCCGTACTCCCGCATGGCAAACAACGCCCACTCGTACATGACCAGCGCGGGCGCCAGTCCGAAAGAGATCATGTCGGCCAGGCTGTCCAATTGGGCGCCGAAATCGCTTTGGGTGTTGGTCATGCGGGCGATACGCCCGTCGAGGTTGTCCAGCACCATGGCGATGAAAATCGCGACGGCGGCCGCCTCATAACGGTCCTGGGTGGCGGCCACGATGGCGTAGAACCCGGCAAACAACGCGGCCAGAGTAAACAGGTTCGGCAACAGGTATATACCTCTACCCCGCGTCTTGACGATACCTTCTTTTTCTTCCTCTTCACTCACCGCTATGCTTCCAGAGTTTATCCGCGCCTGATTTCACTGATCGATCATAATCGTTAATCCGCCCCTGAAAAACCCCCGGCGGCAAAATGCAAATAGCCCAAACGGCGTTTGGGCTTTTTGCACATGGCAAACGAACCAGGGTTCCTCAATTGATCGAATGATCGACTTTCCGGTTTTTGTTGATCCAGGGCATCATGCTGCGCAACCGCTCGCCGACCGCTTCAATCGGATGCTCCCGCCCCAGCCGGCGTTTGGCCTTGAACGTGGGCGTGCCCGCCTGGTTCTCCTGGATAAACTCACGGGCGAACTCACCCGTCTGGATCTCCCTGAGAATCTTTTTCATCTCCGCCCGGGTTTGGTCGGTAACGATCCGCGGGCCGCGGGTCAGGTCGCCGTATTCGGCGGTGTTTGAGATGGAGTAACGCATGTTGGCGATACCGCCTTCGTACATCAGGTCGACGATCAGTTTGAGTTCGTGCAGACATTCGAAATAGGCCATTTCGGGGGCATAGCCCGCCTCGACCAGCGTTTCAAAACCCGCCTCGACCAGCGCCGTCATGCCGCCGCACAGCACCACCTGCTCGCCGAACAGGTCGGTTTCGGTTTCCTCGCGAAAATTGGTTTCTATAACGCCGGCACGGCCGCCGCCGTTGGCGGAGGCATATGACAGGGCGATATCGCGCGCTTTGCCGCTGGCGTCCTGAAATACCGCAATCAGGCTGGGAACACCGCCGCCTTCCTTATATGTCGAACGCACCAGGTGTCCCGGCCCTTTGGGCGCGATCATGATCACGTCCAGATCGGTGCGGGGCTCTATCTGGCCGAAATGGATATTGAACCCGTGCGCGAACGCAAGAACGCCGCCTTGCTTGATATTCGGCTCGACAACGGTTTTGTACAACCGGGCCTGGTGCTCGTCGGGCGCCAGAATCATGACCAGGTCGGCGCCTTTCACCGCTTCCTCGATCGGTTTCACGGTCAGACCGGCTTTCTCCGCCTTGACCGCCGATGACGAACCCTCGCGCAGGCCAACGGTCACATTGACGCCCGACTCGCGCAGGTTATTGGCATGCGCATGCCCCTGGGAGCCATAGCCGATGATGGAAACCTTCATGCCCCTGATTAATGAAAGGTCGGCATCTTTATCGTAATAGATGTTCATGACGAGCAAACCACTCCTTAATGAATGAATATAAGTAATAACGAAAAAAAGTAACAGTTGCTGAAGAGCGCTAGAAATGCAGCGCGCGTTCCCCGCGGGCAATACCCAGCGGCCCGGAGCGGACGACTTCGACTACCTCGTAATCGGACAGGTTGTTCAGAAACGCATTCAGCTTGTTGCCGTCGCCGGTCAGTTCGATCGTGTAGGTGCACGACGATGCATCGATGACATGGCCGCGAAATACATCGGCCAGGTGTTTCAAGTCGGTGCTTTCGCCTTTCTGGAACTTGACCTTGACCAGCATCATTTCGCGCTCGATATGCGCCGCTTCGGTCAGATCGACCAGCTTGATCACATCGACCAGCTTGTTCAACTGCTTGGTAATCTGCTCGATGATTTCATCGGTGCCCGTGGTCACCACGGTCATTCTTGAGACGCTGTCATCGTCGGTCGGGGCCACGCTCAAAGCCTCGATATTGTAACCGCGCGCGGAAAACAGGTTCGCCACCCGCGACAGCGCGCCCGACTCGTTTTCTAACAACAGGGAAATAATATGTCTCATTGGTTTGCCTTTATCGTACGAAATCTCCGGCGCCGCATTAAAGCGGCCGGAGGGCATTCGATCACGCGTCCTGTCAAGCAAGTTCGCGCTCCTCGGGCGCAAGGTGCATCTCGTGATGGCCTTTGCCCTGAGCGATCATCGGGTACACATTTTCCGACTGATCGGTAATAAAATCCATAAATACGAGCTTGTCTTTCCGGGCAAACGCCTCTTTGAACGCCGCTCCGATATCGCCGGGCTTTTCGATCTTCAGACCGACATGCCCGTAGGCCTCGGCCAGCTTGACGAAATCCGGCAGGGCGTCCATGTACGACATGGCGTAGCGTCCTTCATAAAAGAACTCCTGCCACTGCCGGACCATGCCCATGTAGCGGTTGTTCAGATTGACGACCTTGATCGGCAGCCCGTATTGCAGGCAGGTCGACAATTCCTGAATGCACATCTGGATACTGGCTTCGCCCGTTATGCAGGCAACCATGGCGTCGCGATAGGCAAGCTGAACACCCATGGCGGCCGGCAGACCGAATCCCATGGTTCCCAATCCGCCCGAGTTGATCCAGCGGTTGGGCTTGTCGAACTTGTAAAACTGCGCCGCCCACATCTGATGCTGTCCGACATCCGAGGTAATAAACGCGTCGCCGCCGGTAGCTTCATACAGTTTTTCGATGACCATCTGCGGCTTGATAATCTCACTGTCGCGGTCGTAGTAGAGACAGTCGGTTTTCTGCCACTCGCCGATCTGCTTCCACCAGTCGGCCAAAGCCGACTTGTCCGGCTTGCGGCCGGCCTTCTTGAGCAGCGCCAGCATGTCCGCCAGCACCGGTTTAACCTGGCCGACGATCGGTACATCCACCTTGACCGTCTTGGAAATCGACGACGGATCGATATCGATGTGGATAATCCTGGCGTACGGGCAGAAATGCTCCAGCTTGCCGGTCACGCGGTCATCAAAACGCGCGCCGATCGCCAGCAACACGTCGCATTCGTGCATCGCCATGTTGGCTTCGTAAGTGCCATGCATGCCCAGCATGCCGATAAACTGCTTGTCGGTACCGGGATAAGCGCCCAGGCCCATCAGGGTATTGGTAATGGGAAACCCTAACGCCTTGGTCAAGGCCGTCAGTTCCTCGGAAGCCTCCCCCAGTACAACGCCGCCGCCGGAATAGATCATCGGGCGCCTGGCGTCCAGCAACAAGTCCACGGCC
>DASVCP010000283.1:0-9787 GCA_036381555.1 Gammaproteobacteria bacterium | reverse complement strand
GATGTGTTCGGCCGAAGGATCGTAGGTGACATGCGTATCGGCAATGAAAAAATTGCCGCTTTTCAGCGTCAGCAGATTCACCGTCGAACAACCGCTGGCGCTTTTGCGTAACTCGAACACGTTGCGCATCTGTTGCAAGTGTTCATGGAACTTGCCCGTCAACCCGCACAACATGCCGTCAGCGTCGCCCTGCCGCACCTGCAATGCGGCGACCACGGTCGGATTCGTCAGCACCAACGTTTGGGCGTGATCCGGCGTGACACCGTTGCGCGCATTGAGCCGATATAACAGCCGCCAGTCCCGCTCGTAGTTCGGGTTGCTCATCAGCTCCAGGATTTCAAAGTCCTTGTCCGGTTCGATGCGCAGGCCGATAGCGGCAATCCGTTTTTTAATGCGGCTGCGCCGTCCGATCAGGATCGGCCGGCAAACACCGTCATCCACCAGCACCTGAACCGCGTGCAATACCCGGCGCGATTCCCCCTCGACATAGATAATCCGACGGGGATTCGCGATTGCGCGCTCGAATACCGGACGCATCACCATACCCGTTCGGTATATGAAGTTCTCCAGGCTACGCTGGTAGGCTGCAAAATCTTCAATCGGGCGGGTGGCGACCCCGCTATCCATCGCCGCCCTGGCGACGCGTGGCGGCACAACGGTTACCAACCGGGGATCAAACGGCTTGGGAATAATATAGTCCCGGCCGAAGCTGAACTTGCCGCCACCGTATGCGCGGGAAACGGTGTCGGAGGTTTCGGCCATGGTGAGATCCGCCAACGCCTCCACGCAGGCCAGCTTCATTTCGGCATTGATGGTAGTGGCGCCGACATCCAACGCGCCGCGAAATATGAAGGGAAAACAAAGCACGTTATTAACCTGGTTGGGATAATCCGAGCGGCCCGTGGCGATAACCGCTCGTGGATTTCCCCTGAGCGCCTCCTCCGGCATGATCTCGGGCTCGGGATTGGCCAGCGCCAGAATCAAGGGAGGATCGGCCATGCGGGCAACCTGCGCGGCATTAAGCACCCCGGGGGCGGACAACCCCAGAAAAATATCGGCGCCGTCAATGACATCGTCCAGCGTCCGGGCGTCGGTTTCCACGGCATAGCGCTGCTTGTAGCGGTCCATACCGGTTTCGCGCCCCAGGCGCACCACCCCGTTGAGATCGCAGACGCGGATGTTTTCCTGGCGCAATCCCATGTAGACAAGCAGATCCAGGCAGGCCAGTGCCGCCGAGCCTGCGCCCGAACAGACCAGCCGGACATCATCGATGCGTTTTTCCATCAGGCGCAGACCGTTGCGGACGGCCGTCGCCACGCAGATGGCGGTACCGTGCTGGTCGTCATGAAACACGGGGATCTTCAGCCGTTCTTTTAGACGCCGCTCGATCTCGAAGCATTCGGGCGCCTTGATGTCCTCCAGATTGATGCCGCCGAAAGTCGGCTCGAGCGCGGCGACGATTTCGATGAATTTGTCCGGGTCTTTTTCGTTGACTTCCAGATCAAAGACGTCGATACCGGAAAACTTCTTGAACAAAACCGCCTTACCCTCCATGACGGGCTTGGCAGCCAGCGGCCCGATGGCTCCCAATCCCAGCACGGCTGTACCGTTGGTGATCACCGCGACCAGATTGCTGCGCCCTGTCATCTCGGCAGCCTGGGCCGGATCGGCGGCAATTTGACGGCAGGCGGAGGCCACACCAGGTGAATAGGCCAACGACAAATCGCGTTGGTTCACCAGCTTCTTAGTGGGTGTAATTTCAAGCTTCCCGGGTTTGGGGTAACGATGATATTCAAGCGCAGCGTCTTCAAACGTATCCGTCATTCAAATTCTCCAGCATAAACCAGGGCCCGTTCACCACAATTCCGGTGTTTCCTCCCTTTTCAGTTTCCTTTGTTACAAAGCTGCAAATAATCGCCGTCCGGCGTCAACCGATAAACGGTTGTTTCCCAGGCGCCCCGTTCAAGGGGTTGCTGCTCCAGCAGATAATTCTGCTGCAAATAACGCACAAAAAAGATCCTCCCCCCCGAGCAAAGCCGGTCTGAACGATAATAATTGTCCAGCAAACCGTTGCTCAACAATGTGCTCTGCCCTTCGGCATGCAGGTAAAACACATTGCGCCGGCAATCACCGGTCATGACGGCAGCGCTATACCACGTTTCAGGGTGTCCGTCGTTATCGACGTCTATCAACGATTTGCGGATGGGCCCAATGCTGCCGCTGATAAACCCCGTAAAGCTGGCGGCGGATAATCCCTCTTCCCCGGTTGCGGCTTTTGAAAGGTTTGTTACTTCCGTTTCAGGATTGAAAAACAGGTTCAAGTCAGCCAAACGCCCCTCTTGCTGCAACAGCTCCGTGAACCCGCAAATATCAAGTCCGTCCGACTCATACGCCGCGTCAACGATTGACGAAGATAACAGAACCTGCCGCCCATGTTTGCGTAAGTGATCAACATATTTTCGATATGCCGAAGAATAAACAGCGAGATAGCCGTCAAGAGGTTCCTGCCGGTACAGCTCATAATACAAATTTCCCAAATGAAAGTAGGTCGTAGCGCGTTCCGGATCGATCTCGATCACCGTCTTCAGTATCGCCGGCGCTTCCCGCCGGCGGTCCGGCAGTTTCGACAGCAGGCTGCCGTAGGTTTCAAGCAACCCGGCGTAAGTCTTGAGGGGAATCCCGGTGACGCGTTCCTTCACCAGCCCCGTGATTCCGGCTTCCTCCAACACTTTTACCGCGCCCGCGGCGTTGCCGGTTTCATCGAAAACGCGCGCGGCCAACCGTTGCGCTTTTCGCAGCTTGTCTATGTCGAGAGAGGCCGGCTCTCCCGCATACGTCTGCGCGGCCATTCCCACCAGCAGCACAGACGCCAGCAGTAGCTCGGCGGTATACGAATGGACCCCGGTCAAGGTTCGCATTTTCTGTCCCAAGCCTTGAGCTCCTTGGCGGTAATTCAGATGAACAAACGATAATAAACAAAAAGCGTCTTTGCCGCCCGTTTATACCTGGACTAAATCTCCGGAAATTCAGACATTCGCCGTCGATTTTTCAGCATTTTCTGACGAAATTCATGCAAAAACGGCCGGTTGTGTGTAGGTATTTTCCTTACACGAAAACCACAACTCGTTGAAAACTAACAGATTGTCAGGGTTGGCCCTAAGCTTGCAATAACACGAATACACAACGAACTTTGGGACAAAGCCGATGCTAGTATTCATGTTACTGACAATGTTTATGGGAGGCGCGATCCTGTTATCCGCTTCACTGCTTTGTTTGAACAAAGCGGCTCCGTCACAAGGCAGCGGCTTAATGAAGGCTGCCAACGGCGCTAATAATCTCGTCTACGATGACATGGAATTACCCGAGATACGTAAGCCGTCTCGTATCGTCGAAACGAGCCATGATGAAAATCTGACATCCTCCCATGACAAGCTGCTGGAATTTACCTGCACTGCCGGAAAAGCGGACAAACAATTACCGCTAATGGGAATGCCCGATAAAGCTTTCTATCATATTCACTAGTTGGTTGTGTACCGTGTCTCCCAGGACGCCTGAAATCCTTCCCAGTCCCTTGGAGGGATCCCCCTCCTGAACCCGCCAAGGGATGGATTTCAGGCCTTGGACTCAGAGCCTCCCGGCCCGTAACGCCGCCCCTCCTCCCCTCCAGGCGGCAGGGCCAGGGAGGGCTCTTTTTTTTTGGTCGGAGCCCGCGCTTTAAAGCCTTACTGGAAAAAGCGCCGCAGGCTCAGGCGTTCGAACCACTTCAGCAACAGGCCGTCAGCCAATGTATTCAGGGAAAGGCTCATCCGCTCCTGTAGCGATTTTTTCTCCACGTATTTAACCTCGTAAACTTCGGCGGTTTCGCACAAATCCACCAGAAACGCATCGCTGGTCTGCAGTGCATCCACCAGCCGCCGCTCCAATGCCCGCTTGCCAAACCACACTTCTCCGGTCGCAACCTGATCGATATCCACCGCCGGGCGATGCTCGCAGACAAACTCCTTGAACAAAGTATGGATGTCTTCCAGATCCTCCTGAAACTTGGCGCGGCTTTTTTCGGTATTTTCCCCCAGTATCGTCAATGTCCGCTTATATTCGCCGGCGGTCAGCATTTCATAATCGATATCGTGCTTGCGCAGCAGGCGGTGAAAGTTTGGCAACTGGGCAACCACGCCGATCGATCCTAACAACGCGAACGGCGCCGCCAAGATACGGTCGGCGATACACGCCATCATGTAGCCGCCGCTGGCGGCGACTTTGTCGACACACACCGTCAATTTCACGCCTTTGTCCTTGATACGTTTCAATTGCGAAGCCGCCAGCCCATACGCGTGCACCAGTCCTCCGCTGCTTTCCAGCCTGACCACCACCTCGTCCCCGGGCACCAGGCTTGAAATCACGGCGGTAATTTCCTCCCGCAGGGAACCGACCGCCTGCGCGCGAATGTCGCCGTGAAAATCCAGCACATAGACGGCCTTTTTACGGTCATCCGCCCCCGGTTCCTCGCCGCTCTTCTCAACTTGTTTTTCCTTCAGGGCCCTTTTCCGGGCTTTGGCTTCCGCCTTAGCCTTGGCCTTGTCGGCCTTTAACTGCCGTTTCAAATCGAACTTGTCCAGTACGGCCAGTTTCATGCACTGTTGCATATCCCGCAGCCGGTCGTTGAGGTGCTTGACTTCGATGTGCCCATCGCCGGTTTTATGCTTTTCGCGCATCCGCAGAGACATGATCACAACGAACACCAGCAGAATGGCGACCACGACCGTAACGGACTTGGCCAGGAACAAGCCGTAATCAATCAAAAATTCCATAGTTCACCCGCACTTTTTCCCGGTGCACCGGGAAATCGAAAAAGGGGGATAGTTTAGGGATTTTTGGCTGAAAAGCGACCCCCTTAAAACAGATCGCCTCCTTAGACCCCTCTCCCCTCTGGGAGAGGGGGCTAATGAAGTTGCTGTTCTTACGGCCAACCCGGACCATGCTATTCTAAAGGCCACAGCAAAAGAGCCGCCATAAGAGATACATATATAAGGCACCTCATCGTGAAATTACCCGAGTTCACAACCCTGATTGAGGATTTCACCCAGGAAAGGCTCGATCTTCCGACTTTCAGCGAGAAACTGGTTCGGCTGCTGGACACCAGTCCCGGCGTTCAACCAGACGACCTGCTCTCACACACTCAGTCGCTGTTGAGCGAAGGCATGCTCAATCCGGAACAGTTCGGTCATGTTTCCCGGCTTATCGCCACGCTGAGAGCACCCATCAACCCGAGGCCGGTCAGGTTCACCGAGCCGCAGGCCGATGATCATCAAGGCCACGAGTCCACTGCAACTCAACAAGATCCTCCCGGCACACATGATGACACCGTCATCATGTCGGACACGGAAAGCAGCTGGAACGAAACCGGCGGCAATCCCCCGCCCTCAAATGACAGCCGGGGTGGTGAAGATAAGTCAGTTGTCGGGCAAGACCCTGAAACGAACGATCCTCCCGTCGCCCCCGACACTCGAAAAACGAAACCGGTAAAAGTTGGCAGTGTTCTCAAAGACCGGTTTAAATTGCTGGAAATTATCGGCTACGGCGGCATGGGGTATGTCTTCAAGGCGCTGGATCTGGTTAAAGTGCAGGCCCAGGACAGCAATCCTTTTGTCGCCATCAAGGTTCTGTCCGACGCCTTCAAAAAGCATTCCCGGGCCTTTATCGCCATGCAGCGCGAAGCCAGCAAAGCGCAGCGTCTGGCTCACCCCAATATCGCCACTGTTTACGACTTCGACCGGGACGGCGACACAATTTACATGACTATGGAACTCCTGCACGGTCAGCCTTTTGACAAACTGATCGCGCAACTGCCTCCCGGCGGGCTACCGCAACAAGTGGCATTGAGATATATCGAAGATCTTTGTCAGGGGCTCGCTTACGCCCATAAACAGCACCTGATTCATTGCGATCTCAAGCCAGCCAACATTTTTTTATGTGACAGCGGCACCGTCAAGCTACTCGACTTCGGCATCACCCGCGTACTCAAAAAGGAACAACCGGAACACAGAGACGATACTTTATTTGATCCGGCAAAATTAAAAGCCCTGACGCCCGCCTACGCCTCGCTCGAAATGTTTCGCGGTGAACAGCCGGACCCGAGGGATGATATCTACGCGGTTGCTTGCGTTACCTACGAGCTGCTAACCGGGAGCCATCCGTATAAAAAAATTGCCGCGCACAAAGCCCTGGAACTCGGACTGAAACCTCCCCCGGCAAAAGGTTTAAGTCGGCGTCAGCAAAAAGCCCTGTTCGGCGCCTTGGCCCTTGAGCGTAACAAACGAACGCGCACTATCGACGAATTCATGCAAGGCATCAAACTTCCCCGGGATCACGTCAAACAATTGCTTGCCGGGGCTTTTCTGGTTCTGGCGGCCGCCACGCTTTTGCTGATCAAACCGATCCAGACCCAGCTGAAAGAGGAAGACCAGCTCAGGCTGATTCAGGCCGTTAAAAACGGCGACCAGACACGACTGATCAATATGCTGCAATCCATGCATGATAAAGACGAAAGCACGCGAGCCTACCTGACATCGGTTCTGCGCAAGGAAATTATCCTTTACTATCAGGACCGCATTAACACGGCTATCAATGCCCGTGAGAAACGCTACGATTATCCGGAAGCCCAGCGTCTGCTCAACCAGGTGAAAAGGTTATATCCGGACTCTGCTTCACTGACCGAGGCCGAAAAGCAGCTTAACGCCAGGAAGAAAGGGCTTATCGAGACAATATTGCAAATTTACCGCGAGCTCAACGACAAGGGAAGCGACACTGCCCGGGTATTGGAAATACTGCGCGAGGCCGCGCCCGATCATCCGTTGCTCGAAACCAAAAGCGGCACCTAGCGCAGGTGCCGGAAGTTACCCGGCACCGCGTCTTGCGGCCAACTCGGTCTCAATGGCGGCCATCTTTTCCTTGGTAAGCGGATAAACCAGCATAATGACGGCGCCGACAAATATAAAAATTGTCGGAATCCAACTCATCAGTAATTTAATACCGGGCGCCGCACCGGGAATAGAGGAGGCGTCCATACCGTTGTAACCATAAGCTGCAAGCACGAAACCGATAACAGCTCCCGCCACACCTCCGCCGAATTTCATGGCGAATGTGCCGGCGGAGAAAACCAGCGCCGTCGCCCGGCGGCCGTTTTTCCACTCCGAGTAGTCGGCGGCATCACCCAGCATGGCGAAAAACAGCACCGGCATAATGCCTGCGAAGTATTCGGCGATGATTCCGAACACGAACACCAACGCCGGCTGGTCCGGGCCGGCGACATAGATCAGCCCGGTGAAAAAACCGCCCAACAGCATCGAGGCGATGAACAGGAATTTCTTACCCAACCATCTTACCAGAGGCCCGACGCTTAGAGCGGCGACAAACGAAATAATCAACAGGCAGGCCATGTAGGTTGCGGCCATTGCCTCCGCGCCGACATAGTGCTTGAAATAAATGACCGTAATGCCCTGCTTGATGGAATTGGTAATCACAAACAGGAACCCGATCACCAGCAGGATCAGCCAGGGTACGTTGGTCACCAGATCTTTCAGATCTTTGCCGACGTCGGTTTGCTGCGATTTGGAGGGTACGACCCGTTCACGGGTGGTAAAAAAAGTGATCAACAAAAACCCGACGGTCAGCGCGGCGAACAAATACATCGAATACTGGAAGCCGCGTTGTTCATTCCCCTGCCCGAGAAAGCCGACCAGGTAAATCAGAAACACCTGTACCAAAAATCCGCCGAAAAACGCACCTGCAAAACGAAAGCCCGACAGGCTGGCCCGTTCCTGGTGATCAGGGGTCATCACGCCCATCAGCGCCGAATAAGGAACATTGTTGGCGGTATAGGCAAGCGTCAGCAGGATATAAGTGACGTATGCGTAAACGAGTTTTCCGCTGTCGCTTAAATCGGGGGTCGAGAAAGTCAGCACCAGGAGAATGCCCAGCAGGGGCGCAGACCATAAAATCCAGGGCCTGAACTTGCCATGCCTGGTCTCGGTCCGGTCGGCGATCATGCCCATAATAATGTCAGTAATGCCGTCACTGAACCGGGTAATCAGCAGCAACATTCCGGCCGCCGCGGCCGAGATGCCGAACACGTCGGTATAGAAAACCAGCAGGAAAGTGGACACACCCCGCCAAGTGATATTGGCGGCTGTGTCACCGAGGGCATAGCCGACTTTCTCGCGCAGTGAAAGTTTGACTTCAGGATAGGCCATGATTGCTTCTCAACGGCTGATTAAATTTGCAGGTATAATACCTGCTTATCGTTCCGATACAAGCGGCGATACGTTTATTTTGCGGGGTAAACGCCCGGGTTTACCAGAAAAACCTCCTCTACAAGCTTCGTCCTGGAAGCAAGCTCCCCTAAGACGGCCGGATATTAAAATTCATGAATCCGGATACGAACCCCAGCACTCCCATTGCAACCGCCAACAGGTCGAAAAATCTGAAATAAAACGGCTGAGGGATAGCTGTGTCAAGATTGTCCGCCGTCCATACTCCGGCAATTGCTGGACGCTCATCCGCCTGCCGGCTGAGCTGTACTCGCTGCCGTTCGACAGGAACAATCAGATCCTTTTCAAAAAAATCATACAGATTCGGCTTATCTCTGGGATAGCCGTCAAGATCGTGAGCCCTGACCTTATATGCCGGATACTCCAGGCGAGTAAACCGTAGGGCGGTCTTATAAATTTCCTGGCCCTGGCCGGTGGCAAAATCCATCTTGAAATAGTATACCGGCATATATACCAGAGCGAATCCCAGGCCCATGCCCATGAAACCCTTGAGAGTTCTCAAAAATATATAAGGGGCCGTTTTTATCCACATTAACAGCAGAACGCCTCCCAGCAATATCGCGACCAGGCATGGAAACAACGTCGGATATTCATGGAAAACAAGCATTGGGTTCAACGCCAAAAGCCGCTCCGCCGGGGAATCAGCAATCATGTCCGCCACAATATAACGGCCATAAATCTGATACAGGGCGGTTATTACAAATAAAAGTATAACCAGGTATCCGACGATATCGCCTTTCTCCCGCGGGTCCAGCGGCAAGTCCGAGCTTACCTTCAGTCCGCGGGATAGATCCTTGTATTCGTTCCAGCGGCATCGATAAACGGTTACCGGCTCTCTTTTGCCCTTGGGTAGAAAGCTGCCCTTCTTGTGCAGGGCATGTTTTATATCGTCCAGGAATTCGACCGTGGCCTCCGACAAATATATTTCGTTGGCATCACCGAAGCTTTCGACACGCTTGGCCAGATTGACCGCATCACCGTATACGTCGTGAGCTTCGATAATCGCCATGCCGGTATGCAGCCCTATCCGGACCTTGGCATGAAATGACCGGTCGGCCATGCGCATTTTTTGAAGGATCTGCTGAATGCCAATGGCCGCATTCAAAGCGTCATTGGGCCGCTTGAATGCGGCCATGATTCCGTCGCCGATGGTCTTTACCACGCGACCGCGATATTTTCGAATGACAGGAAATACCAGCCGGTTATGGCGATCAACCATGAGCCGACCCTCCACATCGCCGAACATATCCCAGTAGCGGCTCGAATCGACGATATCGGTAAACAGAATCGTCACCTGCTTACGAGCCTTGTCGATATTACTGGCCAGTTCGTCGTTTCTGGTGGAGTCCTGAGCCATGGGCTTTTATTGTGTAAAATACAACTGCGAAAGCCGAAAACGCCCGCGTTAATGAGCGGAACACGCCATTTTGCCATGGAACCTACGGAAAAACACTAAAAAA
>DASVCP010000282.1:0-2137 GCA_036381555.1 Gammaproteobacteria bacterium | reverse complement strand
GCCGCCAGGATGGAAAGCATCGGCCTGATGCCGAGCCATAACGGCGCGGTCAACGGCCGCAAGACCGGCCAGACGATGTCCGACTACCCGATCAAAGGCGGCAAGTTTATCCAGGCCTGCAAGGCGCTGATTGAGCAAGGGTACCGGTTGTCATGGATCGATCGTTTCGCGGCCGTACGCGACTCATGTCAGTCAAGATGCACCGATGCGGATGTAATCGGTTCGGATGGTCTCGCGGATGCCGACATCGAGAAAATTCTCAACACTCAAGTGGCGGAAATCGTCTCGGATATTGAACCGGTCGATACGACGGCGGGGCAGAAAACCGCCAAGGCGAAAACCAAATACGTTTGCGAGCGCTGCGCTATCAATCTCTGGGGAAGACCGGGATTAAACGTCATTTGCGGCCAATGCCATCTTGCCTTTGCGCAGCATGTATAAAGACGTTCGTCATAACGTTTGCCGGCATTGAAATTGCGTGTAGGATCGTCCGGCATCATAAAATCACGACGATAACATCACGACCATAAGTTTACGGAGGTTCAATCATGAGCGAACTTTATCCAAAGACCACTCCGGAGATCCTGGAGCAGCGCAAGAAACTTGCACCGGAGACATACGAGGCGTTCCAGGCTTTCAGCAAGCAGGTGTTCGCCGACGGCGCGTTGCCTTCCAAGATCAAGCAACTGATTGCGGTGGCTGTCGCGCACACAACCCAATGCCCCTATTGTATTCGCGGCCATACACGTGCGGCCGTGCGGGAAGGCGCGACTTCCGAGGAGATCATGGAAGCGATCTGGGTCGCCGCGGAAATGCGCGCCGGCGGTGCCTACGCGCATTCGGTGCTGGCGCTGGATGCCGTCAACGGCGTTGCGCCAAAAACCCACTCAACGTAAAGCAGGCATTGGGCACGTTGGGCGTTGCATTGATTTGGCGACTCAAACCGAGCTATGTAACCCCAAGGATTGATGTAATTCACCTCTGTTTTTAACGTAGGTGCGCCCTGGATTCGGTGTGTCGATGCTGCTCTTGCCGGTCAGTGCCTCGGCTGGGAAACCTCCTTGACGACTTCGGCGGTTTCCTGGGTTCCCGCCTGCCGTGCGATGTCCGCTTGCGAGACGATGCCGCACAGTCTTTCCTGATCGTCAAGCACCGGAATTCGCCGTATCTGATGCCGCTCCATTTTCTCTTCGCACTCCTGTAAATCGGCATCTTCACTGACGGTTATCGCCGGAGTGCTCATTACATCCGATGCTGTGCAGTCCGCCGGGTTTTTATCGACGGCGACAGTGCGAACGACTATGTCGCGGTCTGTAACGACGCCAGACAGCTTGCGGGACTCGGGGTTGTCCACCACAGGAATTTCCCCGCAGTCACAATCGACCATGAGACGGGCGACTTCGGGTAACGATGTCTCCGGCGTACAACATGCCGGATCCGGGGTCATGATATCCGTAACTCGCATTATGCACCTCCTTATTTAGATAAACTCAAGATGTGTAATTGGGAAATGCATATTTCGGACCAGAGCAAGTTTCAGGCAGAGGTGGCATTTGGACCGGCGCCGGCGGATCAGAAACTTGCGCCCGCAAAAGTGCGGTCGATCATCCCGTCCGGGCGTCTACGACTTCGGGGCAGACATGGAAAAAGTTTCAGAGACCGAGGAAGAAAGAAGCCCTACCCTAAATCAACGTATGGAAAGAAATCTGCCAAATTCATACGACACGTCGCAGTTCGCGCCCTTCAAGCCAGGCGGCGATATTTTCGGTTGTCTGATCGATCACCCGCTGGCGAGCCTGGCGGCTGGCCCATGCGTTATGGGGCGTAATAATCAGGTTGTTCAGTTTTGCATTCAGCAGCGGATGATCAGCCGGCGGCGGTTCGTTGCCAAGGACATCAAACGCCGCGCCCGCAATCCAGCCATCGCGTAACGCGGTGACCAGTGCCCGTTCATCCACCAGGCCGCCCCGTGCAGTGTTGATCAGGAAAGCGTCTTTGCGCATCCGGCGTAGCGCGCTCCCGTCGATGATGTGGCGCGTCTCCGCCGTCAGCGGACAGTGCAGGCTGATTACGTCACAGCTTTCCAACATTTCGTCAAAAGAAATTCGCCCCGCCCGCAGCACCTTGCCCGGCCTTT
>DASVCP010000281.1:0-3308 GCA_036381555.1 Gammaproteobacteria bacterium | reverse complement strand
TTCCAGCTCGGCCGCCTCGATTTTCAAGGCACGCGCGTCTTTCTCGACGCCGTCACGGGTGAACACGCGCACGTCGATCACGGTACCGTCCATGCCGGGCGGCACGCGCAGCGACGTGTCTTTTACGTCGGAGGCCTTTTCACCGAAGATTGCCCGCAACAGTTTTTCCTCCGGCGTCAGTTGGGTTTCGCCCTTGGGCGTAACCTTGCCGACCAGGATGTCGTTCGGTTTCACCTCGGCGCCGACGTAGACGATGCCCGACTCGTCCAGCTTGGACAGCAAGGCTTCGCTGACGTTGGGAATGTCGGCGGTGATTTCCTCCGGACCCAGCTTGGTATCGCGGGCCACGCAGGTCAGTTCTTCAATATGAATGGTGGTGTAACGTTCTTCCTGGACCACACGTTCGGAGATCAGAATCGAATCTTCGAAGTTGTAGCCGTTCCAGGGCATGAACGCCACCAGCATGTTCTGACCCAGCGCCAACTCGCCCATGTCGGTGGACGGACCATCGGCCAGCACGTCGCCGCGGGCAATCACGTCGCCCGGTTTCACCAGCGGCCGCTGATTGATACAGGTGTTCTGGTTGGAGCGGGTGTACTTGGTGAGGTTGTAAATATCCACACCGACGTCGCCCTGCTCGGTTTCGTTGTCGTTGACACGCACGACCACGCGCGCGGCGTCCACCGAGTCCACCACGCCACCGCGGCGGGCAACCACCGTGGAACCCGAATCAATCGCCACGGTTCTTTCGATGCCGGTACCGACCAGCGGCTTTTCACTGCGCAGGGTGGGCACCGCCTGCCGTTGCATGTTGGAGCCCATCAAGGCACGGTTGGCGTCGTCGTGCTCCAGGAACGGAATCAACGAGGCGGCAACCGACACGATCTGCCGCGGGGACACGTCCATGTACTGCACCTTGTCGGGCGTGGACATGGTGAATTCATTCAGATGGCGGCAGGAAACCAATTCGTCGGCCAGCCGGCCTTTCTCGTCCAGCCGGGCATTTGCCTGAGCAATAACGAAGTTGCCTTCCTCGATGGCCGACAGGTAATCAATTTCGTTGGTCACCTTGCCATCGACCACTTTACGGTATGGGGTTTCCAGGAAACCGTAATCGTTGGTTCGCGCGTAAACGGCCAGCGAATTGATCAGGCCGATGTTCGGACCTTCCGGCGTTTCGATCGGGCATACCCGGCCATAATGCGTCGGATGCACGTCGCGCACTTCAAAACCCGCGCGCTCGCGCGTCAGGCCGCCCGGGCCCAATGCGGAAACGCGGCGTTTGTGCGTTACCTCGGACAGCGGATTGTTCTGATCCATGAACTGCGACAACTGACTGGAGCCGAAGAATTCCTTGATGGCCGCGGCCACGGGCTTGGCATTGATCAGATCCTGCGGCATGGGGCTTTCCGCCTCGACCAGCGACAGCCGTTCTTTCACGGCCCGTTCAACACGCACCAGCCCGACCCGGAATACGTTTTCCGCCATTTCGCCTACGCTGCGCACCCGGCGGTTACCCAGGTGGTCGATATCGTCGACCGCACCCTTACCGTTGCGAATGGCGATGATTTCGTGCATGACATCGAGGATGTCTTCCTTGGACAGAATGCCCGGGCCGGTTTCATCCTTACGACGTAAACGGCGGTTGAATTTCATGCGACCGACGGGCGAAAGATCGTAACGGTCTTCGGTGAAGAACAGGTTGTGGAACAGGTTCTGAGCGGCTTCCTTGGTCGGCGGTTCACCGGGACGCATCATGCGGTAAATTTCCACCTGGGCTTCCAGTTCGTTGGTGGTGGAATCGATCTCCAGGGTATCGCTGACATACGGGCCCTGATCCAGGTCGTTGGTATAGATCAGGCTGAAGTTCTTGATGCCCAGCTTGCGCAACAGCCCCAGGCGCTCTTCGGTCAACTCGCCATTGGCGGGGATCAACAGCTCGCCCGTATCCTTGTCGACCACCGCGCGCGCCAGGCGCTTGCCGATCAGGTATTCGTCCGGCACTACCAGTTTCGAAATATTGGCCTTTTCAAGCTGCTTGATGTGCCGCATGGTGATGCGGCGGTTTTTCTCGACCACCAGCTGATTCTTGACTTTGATGTCAAAAGCCGCAATTTCTCCGCGCAGGCGCTCGGGTAACAAGTCAATCTCAAACTCGTCGCCCTTCATATTCACTTCGTAAGTCTCGAAAAACATTTCGAGAATCTGTTCGTTCTCATAGCCCAGGGCGCGCAGCAGAATGGTCGCCGGCAATTTACGGCGACGGTCGATACGCATGTACAGGCAATCCTTGGGGTCGAATTCAAAATCCAGCCAGGAACCGCGATACGGAATTATGCGCGCCGAGAACAGCAACTTTCCGGACGAATGGGTCTTGCCCTTGTCGTGATCGAAGAATACGCCCGGCGAGCGATGCAACTGCGAAACGATCACACGCTCTGTGCCATTGACAATGAAGGTGCCGGTTTCGGTCATCAACGGCAGTTCGCCCATGTAGACTTCCTGCTCCTTGACTTCCTTGACGGTATTGGTCTTGCCGACTGTTTCTTTTTCATACACGACCAGTCTGACGAGCACGCGCAACGGCGCGGCGTAAGTCAGGCCGCGGATTTTGCATTCCCTGACATCGAAAGGGGGTTCACCGAGTCTATAGTCCGCGTATTCCAGATGCACATTGCCGGAATAGCTGACAATCGGGAAAACCGATTTGAAAGCCCCGTGCAACCCGGTATCGCTCCGTGCTTCGGCGTTCTTGTCAGCCTGCAGGAATGACCGGTAAGATTCCAACTGGGTGGACAAGAGATAAGGCACCTCAAGTATCGTGGTACGCTTGCCGAAGTCTTTACGAATACGCTTCTTTTCAGTGAATGAATAGGCCATGTATGTCTGTCTCCTAATGTGAGCGTGCTGCCAACACGTCCGCCCCCTCCGTCAAACGGGGAGGCTTGCAACTGCCGGAAACCGGAGGCGAGCCGATTTCAAATTCCACCTTGCCCATATGTTGTTTCCATGAAACAACATTTTAAGCAGGCAAAGGCCGGCCCCGCCCCCGAACCAAGAGGGCGCAGCCAGCCTTGACGCCTTGCAAACTTAAACAACAATATATCGTGAATAACAAAACCTAACTTTTAAATGATCCTTACTTGACTTCGACCTTCGCACCGGCTTCTTCAAGCTGCTTCTTGATGGTTTGGGCCTCATCCTTGCTAACGCCTTCCTTGACGGTTGAAGGCGCACCTTCAACCATGTCCTTGGCTTCCTTCAGACCGAGACCGGTGATCGCACGAACAACCTTGATCACATTGACC
>DASVCP010000280.1:0-2206 GCA_036381555.1 Gammaproteobacteria bacterium | reverse complement strand
TACCGGCACAGGGTTTAAGGTACTGTGTACCTCGACAACCCTTGCAGCGAAGTTTGTGCCCAAGTGCGGTAGCTAACCGGTAGTTAGTAGGTAGCCTGAGAAGCCCGGCTTCGGCCGGGCTTTCTTTGTCAGAATTGTCATGATTTGACAATTTGTCAGTAATGCACTTTGACAGAATCCCGCTTTGGCTTTCCCCGCCTAGTGTTTGCGCGATTTTACATTTGGCACGACCATTGCATCCTAATGGGACAGGTGACACACTCGCCTGAGCGTTTCCAACTGGTTAACTCCACACCCATGGGGATACTAAAATGATGAAGAAAGTACAGAAGGGCTTCACCCTTATCGAATTGATGATCGTGGTCGCGATCATCGGCATCCTGGCCGCCGTTGCTATCCCGGCTTACCAGGATTACATCGCTCGCGCGCAGGTTTCCGAGGCCGTGACCCTGCTGGGCGGCGCCAAGACGCCGATGGCCGAGTTCTACGCCGACAACGGCGCGTTCCCGACCTCGCCGAGCGCCATCATCCCGAACGTCCGTGGCACCTATGTTTCGCTCATCACGTATGACGCGGCGCCGGGTACGGCGGCAACTGTGGAACTTATCGCCATCATGAAGGCGACCGGCGTCAACGCCGGCATCCGCAATGGACGCCTCGAGATGGGCACCACCGACGGTGGCAACACATGGACCTGCACGCCGGGAGACACCAGCCCGCTCGCGGACAAGTACCTGCCGAACGCTTGCAAGTAATCGTCAGCAAGGTATGGAGAAAGGCCCGGCCATGCCGGGCCTTTTTTTACCTGATATGCCTGCTTTATGTCTGAATCGAATCCAATGACGGCCGGCAAGAGACGCCTGCCTCCGGCAATCTGGAACCTGACGCTTTTCATCGTCCTGCTGAGCCTCGCGGCGGCGGTTTACCTGCCCGGTCTGCACAGCACCTTCATGCTGGATGACCTCCCGAACCTGCAGCCGCTGGAATGGATTGATGATGGCGACAGTGAAGGTTTCTGGAACTATGTACTGACCGGAAACAGCGGCCCTACCGGCCGACCTCTGTCGCTGTTGAGTTTTGCGCTGCAGAAAGATGCGTGGCCGAACGACCCGCAAGCCGTCAAGACGGTCAATCTCGCGGCGCATCTCGCCACCGCACTGCTGCTGTACTGGTTCATCATCCTGCTGGCGCGTGCCACACGAACGGGTTGGCCGCATTTCTTCGCATTGATTGTTGCCGGAACCTGGCTGGTACTGCCCATACACGTCAATACCGTCCTGTATGCCGTGCAGAGAATGACGCTGCTGGCCGCCTTTTTCTCGCTGCTAGGCGTCGCCGGCTATCTCGCGATACGGGAACGATCCGGCGCGCGCGCAATGGACGGCATCCTCGCGCTGCTCTGGCTATTCCTGTGTACCGTTCTCTCGACCTTGTCGAAAGAAACGGGACTGCTGACGCTGCCGCTGGCTGCACTGGTCGAACTTGTCATCAGCATGACCACGCGACCGCCGCGGGGATGGCGACAGCTCGTATGGCGCGCGCACGGACTCGTGCTCTTCGCCGCCCTGGCGGGATTCGTCGTGAAGTTTCAATCGCTGGTGCTGGCCGGATACCAGGGGCGGCCATTCAGCCTGTCCGAGCGAGTGCTGACGGAAAGCCGGGCACTGGTCGACTACACGCTGCAGATCCTGGTGCCATCGCGTTTCGATCTTTCCCTGTTCCATGATGACTATCCACTGATCAGCACTTTCACCGGCGCACTTCCGTACCTGGCCATCATATTCGGTGCGGTCCTGACCGCGGCGCTTCTCCGAAAAAGGATTCCGCTGTACTCATTCGGCATTGCCTGGTTCCTGATCGGACACGCACTGGAATCGACTGTCTTTCCGCTCGAGATCTACTTTGAACACCGGAATTACCTGCCAAGCATTGGCCTGCTGATCGCCGTCGCCGCGCTGCTTCAGTTCGCCGTCGCCCGTTTTGCACCGAAGGTCCGCATGGCGGCGACAGGTGCCTTGTTCGGCGTGATCGTGGTCATTTACCTTGCAGTGTCCGCCAGCATCGTCACGCTCTGGAACAGGCCGCTCGAGCAATCCTACATATGGGCGCTGGCCCGGCCGGATTCGATACGGGCACAACTCCTGCTGATCTCGAATGCGATCATGCTTCAACAGTATGATCTCGCGCGGCTGGCGCTGGACGACAC
>DASVCP010000279.1:0-4159 GCA_036381555.1 Gammaproteobacteria bacterium | reverse complement strand
GTCCCGCCGGGCCCGCCAGACTTCCGGCGAATCCATCCCGGCGAGCACCGGGTAACTGTCCAAACGGGCCTCAGGCGAATGAATCACCGCCTCCAGCAGCCGTTTAAATTCGTCCATCAGGTACTCGATGGTTTCCGGTTTAAACAATGCCGAACGATAGTGGCACTGTAAGCATAGCCCATCACTGTCTTTAACCGCATATAGTTCCAGCTCACACCTGGCATGGCGTTCAACAGAACGATGAACGCGATCGTCGCCCGTCGGAGATATGTATTTTTCAGCCCCGATTCCTTCCATTAACCCGGCTTCAAGGAAACTAAGCATATTGAAGACTATTGGCGTAACCGGAAAGGCGTTCGTGTCGCGCGGTAGGTCCAACTCGTCGACCAACCGGTCGAACGGATAACTCTGATGCATCAGCCCGTCGATAGTTGTCTGTTTAACCCGTCCCAGTAAATCGGTAAACGTCTGTTCCGCCTCAACCCGGTGCCGGAATAACACCGGATTCACGAACACACCCATAATGGATTGCACATCGGGATGCTCCCGGCCGGTAACGGGTGCGGCGAGAATAATATCCTGCTGCCCTGTTAACCGCATTAACAAGGCGCTCAACGCCGACTGCAATACCATAAACAAGGTTGCCTGTTGCGACTGCGCCAAACGCTCCAACCCCGCCTCCAACCCTGCGGGTATTCGAATTTCGAATATCCGGCTGAGCCAATCGCTTTGCATGGTCAGCGGATAGTCGAAGGGCAGCTCCAGGCGTTCGATCGGCCCTTGCAACTGCCGATGCCAATACACCCGTGCCGGGTTGTCTTTGTCGGCCGTTTGTTTGCGTTGCCAAACAGCGAAGTCTTTGTACTGGATACGCGGCGCCGGCGGCTCCGTTCCCTCGCGATACGCTCGGATTAACCGATGCATTTCCCGCTGCAGAATAACCAGGGAACTGCCGTCGGAATTAATTTCATGTATACACCAGAGTAATATCCGCCGGCCGTCCCAAGTATGAATCAAAGCGAGACGGAATTGCGGACTCACGGAAAGATCGAACACCGCTCCCATGTGTGCCTTAATCTTCTCGTTCAACTCCACCTCACTACCGACGTGGCTCTCAGGCAGGCTTACTTCGAATGGGGGAAGTATTTTCTGGAACAACTGGTTATCGTCGAACTCAAAAATCGTACGCAACGACTCGTGGCGTTCAACCAGCCGGTTGAGCACCCAATGCAGCATCTCATTGTCCCAGTGCGCCTCCAGTTCAACTGCCCGGGCACCGTTATGCGCAACCGACTGAGGACGCAATTGCTGCTGCAGCCATAACCGGAATTGTTGTGAAGATGCCGGATAGCGCGGTTGTTCATCGACCGGCTCGATCGGTTCGAATTGCCGGCGCTCAACCTTAAACAGTTGCGCCGCAAAATCGGCCAGCGTCGGTGACTCGAACAACAGACGTGGGCGCACAACAACGTTGAGTTCCTTGCGTATCCGGGAGATCGCCAGCAGTGCTTTGATGGAATGTCCGCCAATGGCAAAGAAATTGTCATCTCTGCCCACCTGTTCAATGCCGAGTACTTCAGACCAGATTCGCGCCAAGTGTTCTTCGGTCTCCCCTTCAGGGGGTCGATAGGCGACCAGCGCCTGTTCCTCGACCTGTTTTGCCCATGTGGCCCGGGATGCTTCTATTCCCTTCAGCACCTCGTAGCTGTTCAGTGGCGCTTCCGGCGAGCGCACCACGGCATACAGCAGTCGTTGAAATTCATCCAGCAGGTATTCGATAGTTTCTGGCTTGAACAGTGAACTACGGTAGTGACACTGAAAACCCACCCCTTCTTCGTCTTCATACGCGTATATCTCCAACTCAACTCTGGCATGGCGTTCAATGGAACGATGCCCGCGATGATAAACGGCCGCCGGTATGGTGTATTTCTCATTCCCTATTTCACTCTTCAACCCTTTTTCAAAAAAGCTGAGCATGTTGAAGATCACCGGCGTAACCGGAAAGCGGTTTGCGCCGCGCGGCAGATCCAACTCGTCAACCAGGCGATCGAACGGATACTGCTGATGCTCGAGCCCGTCCATCGTTGTCTGCTTGACCTGTTCCAGCAAGTCGATAAACCTCTGCTCCGGATCCACGTTGTGTCGAAGCAGTATAGTGCTCACGAAAAAACCGACTATCGACTGCACATCCGGATGTTCCCGGCCCGCGACAGGCACGGCCAGAATAATGTCTTGCCGACCCGTCAACCGCATCAGCAAAGTGCTCAATGCCGACTGCAGCAACATAAACAACGTCGTCTGCTGCGACTGGGCTAACCGGTTTAATCCGGCATTTAATTCGCCCGGCAGACGGAATTCGTAAACCTGACTGCCCCAGTCGCTTTCCCCGGTCAGCGGGTAGTCGAACGGCAGATCCAACCAGGTTATCGGTCCCTGCAATTGTCGATGCCAGTAGGCTCGCGCCGGACTGTTCTCGACTACCAGCTTTCTGCGCTGCCAGACTGCAAAGTCTTTATAATGAATACGCGGCAGTGGCAATTCCACTCCTGCCCGATAGGCCTGCATCAACCGTTCGATCTCCCGCTGCAGAATCGCAAGAGAGCTGCCGTCGCCGATAATTTCGTGCGTACACCAAAGTAACAACCGGCGATCATCCCAGGTATGCAGCACCTGAGTTCTCAACAAAGGCCCGCCCAGATCAAACCGTTTGCCTGCCTGAGCCTTGATCAGCTCAGCCAACTCAACTTCACTATCAACTCGCCTTTCGGGCAAATCTATCTCGAGCGAAGGCCATATCTTCTGGAATAACTTGTCCTCGTCATGTTCAAAGACCGTACGCAGAGATTCGTGGCGCTCCACCAAGCGGTTCAGTACCCAACGCAGCATAGGCATGTCCCAATGCGCGGCCAACTCAATCACCAGGAACACGTTATGTGCGGCAGTCTGCGGGCGCAACTCGTGCTGTAACCACAACCGAAACTGTGCAAACGAGGCCGGGTAACGTGGCTGCTCCTCAACCGGTTCTATCGGTTCGAAGCTCTGCTGTTTACTCTCCAGAAGTCGTGCGGCAAAACCAGCCAGTGTGGATGATTCAAATAATGACCGTGGATACACATCCACTTCGAATACTTTGCGCGTTTTCGCGATTACCTGCAGAACCTTGAGCGAGTGACCGCCGATCGCAAAAAAATCATCGTTTCGGCCCACTCGCTCCACCTTCAGCACTTCGCACCAGATCTGCGCCAGCGCTTGTTCGATCTCCCCTTCCGGCGGCTCATAGTCAGCCCTCACCGGACCCACCTGATTCAGCAGCGCTTTGCGGTCGATTTTGCCGGTGGCCGTCAGCGGCAGTTGTGCATGAACGTGAAAACGGTTCGGTACGAACGCCGGCGGCAGCCGCTCGCTCAACAGCAGACGGATCGCGTCAATATCCAGGTCCCCGGCCGCTTCCAGGTGCGCGTGCAGCTCCACGTCTCCGTCGGGTCCGGCCACGCCCAGCACCGCAGCCTGTTCGACCCCCGGGTAATCCAGCAACTGGTTCTCCACTTCGCCCGGCTCCACCCGCACCCCGCGGATTTTGAGCTGGGCGTCTTTGCGGCCCAGGATCTCAAACAACCCGTCAGGCCGCTGGCGCGCCAGGTCCCCGGTTTTGTAGATCCTCTCGCCACTGTCAGGGCACAACGGGTTGACAATGAACACCGCCGCCGTCTTCTCCGGCTGGCGATAGTAACCGTGCGTGGCGTACGGTGTCCGCAGGTGCAGTTCCCCAATCTGCCCCCGCGGGCGAATCCGCCCATCCGCGTCCAGAATGATCGCCTTGCAGCCCGGCATCGGCCGGCCAACCGGTACCCGTTCCTGTCCGGCGTCCGCCGCCACCACCCGGTGGTAGCATTTGACCAATGTGGTCTCCGTCGCGCCGTACAAGTTGGTCAGTTCGATCCGATCACCAAACACCGACCGCCACCGCTTCACATCCGTCCCGTATAACGGCTCGCCCGCCAGCAGCAGGTGTTTCAAAGCCGGCAGACGCTCGCCCGTCGGCTCGGCCGCCAGCAGCGTCCGGAACAGCGACGGCACCGTGTGCATCAGGCTCACTTGCGCCTGTTCCAGCCAGTCCAGCAGCGACTCCGGTGCCAACTCACCGGCCGCCGCCGGCGGC
>DASVCP010000278.1:0-2170 GCA_036381555.1 Gammaproteobacteria bacterium | reverse complement strand
CAAGCCGATACCGATATATTAATCATATCCGTGTGTTTATATTTAACCCTGAATTTCGAAAGTCCGTTGTTACGGTAAATTGACAGGGGATAAGTGCGGAGTGCGCTGTAAATAACAGGGAAACATTCCAGTCAAACAACTTTTCCTCTGCCCAGAAGGGTAGTCCTCCCCCCTCCCCATCACCAGGGGCTTTGGGTTTTCCATGTAAAATTATGGCCCTAGCCGGACATCGTCGCCAGCCGCGCTTCGATTCGTTGCCACGCGTAACGGTACGGAAAGTCGTGAGCCAATTTCAAGATGAGCTTGCGGCTGTGCCGGACGATCGTCGCCGCACATTGGAAAAACTCCAACCGAAACCTGGCGATCGTGTAGCCCTGATGAACGGGCTCGCAACACTCCCGCTTGAATCGTTCATAAAGGTTGTAAGCCAACAGTTTGATCAGCAGATCCAGCTCGTTGGCCGCAAAATCCCCCGTCGCAATCCGATCGATGGAAAACCCGTCCTTGGCTTCCTTGATGTGATTTTCCATGCAGCAGCGCTGATTGTAAAAGCGCCAAAGATCGATCGGTTCCCACTCCAGGTTGGTCACGATCGCCTCATACTGCCAGTCCGTATCGAAAATCAGCCGACCCTGGCCGTTATCGACCACTTGCGTCTTGCGGATCACCACCACCCGCCGGTACTTCTTCCACGGGGTGGCCTTGTACAGAAGCGTGATTCCCTCGATGACCCACTCTTCGTCCTCGACATATCGCTTCCAGTAACGGCAACGCGCCACTTCCTTCGCCAGACGTTCGGTCCACTTCAGCTTTCCCACGTAACCGATCCCTTTGCTCTCCCACAGGCGGTAGAACTGTTCACCGCCGAATCCCTTGTCGAACCGGGCATACTTCACCGTCCACCCGCCCAGCAGTTCAAACGTCTTTTCCAGAAAAGAAGCGGCATCCGTTAAAGCGTGCGTGTTACCGGCTCTCAGCATCGCATTCAGGCACAGGCGGGACTGACCTTCGAATACCATCAGGGGGTGGTAGCTCTTGCGACCCGGTTTGTGCGGATTGGTGCCTTTGGCCGCGCCGGCCTGATCGCCATATACCGTTTCTACCGTAGAGTCCAGATCCAGGATCAGTTCGGACGGCAGGCAAGGACGGATGACTTCCTGGTTGACTTTGCGCAAATCCGGCTTCAGGTGGGGGCAGAACTTGCCAAGCCGCACAAGCTCCTTGTAGAGCAGGGAGTGATGGGGGCACCGTCCGCCGAGGAAGCGGCTAAGGAGCGGATCATGCTGCAGCTTGCGAAAATGAAAGATCCGCTGACATCCGAGCACCCAGCCGACGATGAGGTATAACAGGATGCGGTGGAGCGGAAACAGGCAGTTGCAGGCTTTCGCAAAAGACAATCCCTGCAGAGCTTTGGCGAGCCTGATTTTCTCGAGGTATTCCAGAAAGATTTTGGCGCCTCCAAAGCTGGTGGCCTGTTTCAGGGAAAATTCGGTCTTGATTTGGCTGACAGGTGTGGTACACTTCACCTTAAAGGTGCTCCTTTCTTTGGGTGATGTTGTTTTTGTCCGACACCATTCTACCAAAGATTTGGGGCACTTTTCATATTTTCAGAGACCGTTACTTTCGAAATTCAGGTTAACTTGAATTATACTGTGAGTATAACCTCATTGAACCTTAATTATTATATAGTTTTTTGGGCGGCAGTTCGTTGCCACATCGCTGAATTCCTGCGGATGCCAAACGACGGTGTAGACGCTTGTTCCGTTTGTGCTCAAGGATTGTCTTGGCTCCAATCCGAATCATCGTCGACCGGATGTAGCCTTATGTCACTGCCGCAGCAGCTTTTTCAACTCATCGACGCGCTTCTGATCTTCTTCGAGCACAGTGTCGACAATGCTCGCGCTCTCCTCGTCAAGGTCACCGGCCACCAGCTTGTGCGAAAAATGAATGCCGTACTTGTTTTCCCCGACCAGAGCGTCGTGAAGAATCTTCTTGGGATCCTGCGGCGATTCCTTGAATCGCTGCAGCCATTCCTGCACTTCACCCATCAGTCCCGCGCCATCCACCGCCTTGCCGCCCTGGATGCGCTCGGCGATTTTTTGCGCCCCGAGCTTGGCGTGTTCCTGGAACCGCTGCAGCAGGTTTTTCAGTTTCGGATCTTTTGCTTGCG